>CAINEA010000550.1 GCA_903847525.1 uncultured Acetobacteraceae bacterium
CCGAAGAGTATCGGGGGGCCGCATGAGCCGCCAGCGAACGCCGAAAGTGTCTCACTCGGTCCCCCGCAAAAGAGCCGTTGCAAGATCAGCGGCTTGGTCGCTTTTGCGACCTGGTGAGACATGGCTCCCGTATGGATACGTCGCCGAGCTCGGACAGATCATGATCTGCGCTGAGTTGGGGCTCGGCGACTGCGACTTCTCCAATAACGCAGCCTACATCGCGTCGTGGCTGGAACGTCTGCGCTCGGACCGCAAGGAAATCTTTCGTGCCGCCGCTGATGCCCAGAAGATCGCCGACTACCTGCTGGGCTTTCATCCGGCTTACCAGCAGTACAGCGGGGAGGCTGAGACACAAGTCGAGTGCCCCGGTGAGCCTGAAGTCGCGGAGGCCGCGTGATGAGCACGGCACCAGAATGGCCGAAGGACGATGGCGAGAGGATCCGCCGCGCCTTGGCCGTCAATGGCGGCCATCTTGGGATCGGTCGGGGTGGGTACTGCCTCTACTACGCTCGAGGAAGCACGCTCAGCGGATATGACGTCGAGCGTATGAAGGCCGATTGCGTGGCAGCGGGTCTACCCGTCATCGACAGCCGGAACCTGGACTTTGAAACAGCACTGCGGCTGGTCTGCCGCAGCCCGCTGATCGCGGTCGGGCAAGCACCCGACCCTGAGCCTTGGCATGGCCTCTCCAACGCGCCGCTGGCGTATGTCGCTGGACTCTACCGGGACGCCGGCGCCGAGGTGATCAACCTTCCCGAAGGCTGATCCACGCCAAAGCCCCTAAACCATATCGGAGAAGATCATGAGATCTCTCATCACGCAGGAGCAGCGTGCGCAGCTGCTTGCCAATGGCGCTGAGTTCAACCGCAACGAGGACTTCGACCCACTGCCGGTCGTCAAGTTGTTCACCCCGGACGCCGGCGCGATATGGCTGTTGGCCTCGCTTGACCCCGACTTCCCTGACCTTGGACTCGCCCTGGCGGATCTTGGCGTTGGCTGCCCGGAAATGGGCTCTGTCTCGCTCAGCGAGATCGAAGCCGCCCACGGCGCGCTTGGCCTGTCGGTCGAACGCGACCTGCATTTCGTGGCGACCAGGCCGCTGAGCGCCTATGCGCGCGACGCCAGTCGGGCACGACGGATCGTTACGGACTAGCGGACAGGACAGTCTGGACAGACTGGCTCACCGACGGAGAAACACAATGCCGACCGTGTTCCAGGTCGCCGAAATCTGACCGTTGCCTTTGCGTTTCAGCAAAGCCATTGCCGCTGTCGCCGCGCCCGCCGCAAGGGTTCGGCGCGAAAGCGCGCCGTCCCGGCTTTGCCGGCTGCGCCCTTGCCCCGGCCGCCCCGCAGCGGCGCCGGCGAGGGGTCTTCGAGGGGAAGACGACAGCAGCCGGAGCAAATCATGGACCAACAAATTGAAAAAAGGGAGCGCCGTGTCGGCATCCTTCCGATCGACCTGGCACCGGGTCGCCCGTTCCGCGATCTGGTACAAGACCTCAACGTCCGGCTGAAGGCCGAGATCGCGCAATCCGGCGAGGATGGCTTCAGCTGGGCGCACTACCTGCCGATCGCGCAACAAATGATGCCGAAGGCCTGGACGTGGATCGCCTGCTACGCCGTGAAGGGCGGCAGTGAAGGCTACTGGGTGCATATCGACCTGATCCTGCGCGACGACGACCGGCGGCAGAACATTGCCATGAGCAAGGTCTGGAGCTGGGAGGCAGCGTTCAATTTGGCCAACGCAGCGACCCGCATCCTGCACGAGTACTGACGCCGCCAGCGCACCAACAGCGCTGACACATCGCGCAGGCTGAGACGCGGCCTTGCCGCACCAACCCCACCCATCCCGGCCGCCCTGAGACACACGCACCTGCGTGGTGGCGCGCGCGGCCGCCTGCCCGCGGAGAAACATCATGTCCGATGCCAGCCAATTCACCCTCGGCCTGTTCGACACCACAGCGCTGGGCTGGACCATCCACAGCCCGAAAGCAGAGCCGCAACCGCATGTGCTGGACGAAGACGAGATCAAACAGCTGCAGGCGCCGGCGGCAGACACGAGGAGCACCCGGCCAAATTATTATTTGGACTCCGACCGTTCTCTCGCGCGCGGTTGGATGGCCCGTGCCCGTGACAACATCGAAGCGATCCGCCTCAGCAAGGAACTGGAAGCAACCGGCCGCCCGTCGACGCCGGCGGACCAGGCGGCCTTGCTGCGCTTCGTCGGCTTCGGTGCGACCGAACTGGCGCAAAACTGCTTTCCGGTCCCCGGTGCCAGCATATTCCGGGACGGTTGGGAGGCAATTGGCCGGGAATTGGCCGAGCTGGTAACCAAGGAGGAATACGCGGCGCTCCAGCGCGCGACGCAATACGCGCACTACACGCCGGAACCGATCGTGCGTGGACTCTGGCGAGCCGCTCAGCATCTCGGCTTCGACGGTGGCCGGGTGCTGGAGCCCGGCATGGGCACCGGCCTGTTCTTCGCGCTGCTGCCGCCGGCTTTGCGCGGAGCCTGCCACCTCACCGGCGTCGAATACGACAAGGTGACCGCCCGCATTGCCCGGCTCGTGCATCCCGAGGCGCGGGTGCGCTGCGAGGACTACACGCGGAGCCAGCTGGCAGACGGCTTTGACCTGGCAATCGGCAATCCACCCTTTGCCGACCGTGTGGTCCGCGCCGATCCAACGACGGCGAGCCTCGGGCTCCGGTTGCATGACTACTTCATCGCCCGCTCGATCACCCGGCTTCGACCCGGTGGCCTCGCGCTGTTCGTCACCAGCACCGGCACGATGGACAAGGCGAGCACCGCCGCGCGCCAGTATATCGCCGGCATGGCCGACCTGGTGGGTGCCGTGCGACTCCCCGAAGGCAGCATGCGGGCAACGGCTGGCACCGACGTTGTCATCGACGTGCTGGTGTTCCAGCGCCGCCCAGCGGGCCAGGAACCCGACGGTAAGCCCTGGATCGGTCTGAGCGAGATCGCGCTCGATGCCGAAGCAACGGATACCGGTGACGAGCCCGTCGAACAGGACGGACAGGAAACAGCCTTCCCTCCGGAAGCCCTCGCCGCCGCCGGAGACGGCATCCGAATCGCACCCACGGTCGCGATCAACGAGTACTTCGCCGCACATCCCGAGATGGTGCTTGGCACGCACGCGCTTCGGCGTGGCATTTACGGACCCGCTCCGACCTACACCTGCCGCGCGAAACCGGGAACGACCCCGCCGCTGGAAGCGGCACTGGACGAGGCCCTGGCGCGGCTCCCCGCCGGTATTTTCGTGCCGTCTCCGGCGCCCCTGGCCGGCGACAACGATCCGGACGAGGTCAGTGTCCGTGCCGGGACCGCGGCGGACGGCGCCACGATCAAGGAAGGCTCCTACCTCATCGGCAAGGCCGGCTGCCTGATGCAGATCGCCGGCGGCGTCCCCGTCGCAGTTGCGATCAAGGAGGGCAGGGGCGGCGAGGGGATTCCCGCCAAGTCGGCGAAGATCATCCGCGCGCTGTTGCCGATCCGCGACGCTGTGCGCGACGTGTTGCGCGCTCAGGCCGCCGACCACCCTCCGCTCGCCTTTCCATCGGCTTCGCCGACGGAACCTTTGGCGGCTTCGCCCTGGGCCCAGGCCCAGGTCAAACTGCGCGTCGCCTACTCGGCGTTCATCCGCTACTTCGGCCCGATCGGCCATACGGTCGTCACCGTCACCACCGATGCGGAGACCGGCGAGGAACGCGAAACGCACCGCCGGCCGAACCTGTCCCCCTTCGCCGACGATCCCGATTGCTGGCTGGTTGCCAGCATCGAGGACTATGATCTGGAAACCGGTCTCGCCCGCATGGGTCCGGTCTTCCGTGAGCGGGTGATCGCGCCGCCGACCACGCCGCTGATCACATCAGCCGCCGACGCGCTCGCCGTCACCTTGAGCCAGGTGGGGCGGGTCGATCTCGATCACCTGGCCGAGCTTCTCGAGCGCGATCCCGAGACCGTGCTCGCCCAGCTCGGGACGACGGTCTTCCGCAACCCGCGCACCGAGACGTGGGAGACCGCCGACGCCTATCTGTCCGGCGCTGTGCGCACCAAGCTGGCGGTCGCCGAGACGGCGGCAGCGCTCGATGCGCAGTACGAGCGCAACGTCATCGCTTTGCGCGAGGTTCAGCCCGAGGATTTGCGGCCATCCGACATCACCGCGCGTCTCGGCGCGCCGTGGATCCCAACCCGCGACATCGAGGCCTTCTCCGCTGAGGTCATGGGCACCGAGACCAGGGTGTTTCACTCCGAGGCCATCGCCTCCTGGACGGTCGATACCAGCCGCTTCATCGGCACCGCCGCCGGCGCGTCCGAATGGGGCACCGGCCGCCGCAACGCCGGCCATCTGCTGCACGACGCGCTGAACAGCGCCACCCCGCAGATCTTCGACACCGTACTCGAGGATGGCGTCGAGAAGCGGGTGCTGAACGTCGAGGCGACCGAGGCCGCCAAGGAGAAGCTGCTCCGCATCAAGGAGGCCTTCTCCAACTGGATCTGGACCGACCCGGACCGCACCGACCGCCTCGCCAGGGTCTACAACGACCGGTTCAACAATCTGGTGCCGCGGCATTTCGATGGGCGGCATCTGAATCTGCCAGGTGCGAGCAACATCATCACGCTGCGCGACCACCAGAAGCGGGCGGTCTGGCGCATCATCGCGGATGGCAGCAGCTACATCGCCCACGCCGTCGGCGCCGGAAAGACGTACTCGATCGCCGCAGCGATCATGGAACAGAAGCGGCTCGGCCTGATCACCAAGGCCATGCTGGTCGTGCCCGGCCACTGCCTGGCCCAGGCCTCGCGCGAATTTCTCCAACTCTACCCGACTGCCGAAATCCTGGTCGCTGACGAGACCAATTTCTCCAAGGACAAGCGCTCGCGGTTCCTGGCGAGGGCGGCGACCGCCAACTGGGACGCAGTCATCATCACCCACTCGGCGTTCCGCTTCATCGCCGTGCCGGCCGACTTTGAGCGCGGCATGATTGAGGACCAGCTGACCCTGCACGAGGCGGTCAAGTTGCGCGTCGAAGATGATGACCGGACCACAAGGAAACGCATCGAGGCGATGAAGGAGAAGCTCGCGGAGAGGCTGGAAGCCCTGAAGGGGCTCCGTGACGACATGCTGACCATCGAAGAGATCGGCATCGATCAGATCATCGTCGACGAGGCCCAGGAATTCCGAAAATTGTCCTTCGCAACCAATCGGACCACGCTGAAGGGCGTCGATCCGGACGGCTCGCAGCGCGCCTGGGACTTATTCGTCAAATCCCGCTTTATCGACCGTAAGAACCCCGGCCGCGCACTGATCCAGGCATCCGGCACGCCGATCACCAATACGCTCGGCGAGATGTACACGGTTCTGCGCTTTCAGGCCGAGGACGCTTTGCGCGAGCGCGGTGTGCACGAGTTCGACGCCTGGGCATCCGCCTTCGGCGATACGCTGACCGAACTGGAATTGCAGCCCTCCGGCACCTACAAGCCGGTCGAGCGGTTCTCCAGCTTCATCAACGTCCCCGAACTGATCTCCATGTTCCGTTCCATCGCGGACGTGGTGCTGAAGGATGATCTGCGCGGATACCTGAGGCTGCCCCGCATCCGCGGCGGCGAGCGTCAGCTCGTCACCTCCGCCGCTAGCGACACTTTCCGGGCCTACCAGAAACACCTTGCCCGGCGGATCGAGGCGATCCAGGAACGGACGGGTCGCGCCAAGCTGGGGGACGACATTCTGCTGGCGGTGATCACCGACGGCCGGCACGCAGCCATCGATATGCGGCTGGTGTGGCCGGCCAATGACGACGAGGCGGACAACAAGCTCAACCGGCTGATCGCCAACGTCCATCGCATCTGGGAGGCGACCGCCGACAACCGCTACAACCGCCCGGATGGGACCGCCTATCCCATCCCCGGCGCCGGTCAGCTGATCTTTTCCGACCTCGGCACCATCGCCGTGGAGGCCACGCGCGGCTTCTCCGCCTATCGCTGGATCCGGCAGGTACTGATCCGGCGTGGGGTACCTGCGTCCGAGATTGCCTTCATGCAGGACTTCAAAAAGTCGGCTGATAAGCAGCGCCTGTTCAATGACTTCAACGCCGGACGCATTCGTGTGCTGATCGGCTCGTCGGAGACCATGGGTACGGGGGTCAACGTGCAGCAACGCCTGAATGCCCTGCACCATCTCGACGTGCCCTGGTTGCCCAGCCAGATCGAGCAGCGCGAGGGAAGAATTGAGCGGCAGGGCAACCAGCACGACGAGATCGAGATCTATGCCTATGCGACGCTCGGCTCGATGGATGCGACCATGTGGCAGAACAACGCCCGCAAGGCACGCTTCGTTGCCGCGGCGCTGGCCGGCGATCCCAGCCTGCGCCGCCTCGACGACATTGGCAGCCAGGCCAACCAGTTCGCCATGGCCAAGGCGATCGCGTCGGGCGACAGCCGCCTGATGCAGAAGGCAGGGCTGGACAACGAGATCGCCCGTCTGCAGCGCCAGCGCGCCGCGCATATCGATGACCAGCACGATATCTGGCGCCGGATCCACGTCGCCCGCCACGACCAGCATCGTGCCGAGGACCGGATCGCGGCAATCCGGCAGGACATCGCACGGCGTATCGCCACGCGGGGTGACGCGTTCACAATGGACATCGCTGACCGGACTTTCAGCGAACGGAAGGTGGCCGGCGGCTCGCTGCTGTCCAAAATCCGCATGGCGGTGCTGGAGCGTGACACGCGTGATTGGACCATGGGCCGGATCGGCGGTTTCGAGCTGGCCTGCAGCGTGCGGCGCAACCTCGGGGGGCAGGATTGTTCGGCCGCGCTGATCCTTCAGCGGACGGAGTTCGAGCAGGTAATTGAGGTGCAGGACGAGCTGACCGCGCTCGGACTGATCTCCCGCCTCGAATACGTGCTCGACCATTTCGAGACCGAGATCGAGGAGCAGACGCGCCGACGATCGGACGCCAGCCATCGCCTTGCCGGTTACGAGCCGCGGCTTGGCGAGACATTTCCGCTGCAGGGCGAGCTGAACGACAGGCTGGCGCGGATGGCCGAACTCGAAGCTGATCTGGCCAGGACGGAGAGTGTGACGGCCGGTGATGATCCGGGAATGCACGCCGACGCCGTCTCTGCGACCTGATAAATGGAACTGTTGATATCGAAAAACAGTCTGTCGTCTCGTTTGGAAGACCGCTGGATTCTAGCCAATAAGCGGCTCATCATAGCTTCGACCAAACCGGCCCGGATTGACCGCACAGAAATCCGCCTGCGTCTGAGATTGGCGAAACTTGGCTGTTAGGCGGCGCTCAACAATTAACGCTTCGATCTGATGGTCTTGGGCTGATCGTGTAGTTCCAGTCGGGATGCCACGGATCGGTGGTGATGTTGAGGGC
>CAINEA010000551.1 GCA_903847525.1 uncultured Acetobacteraceae bacterium
TGCACGATCTCGATGCTGAACTCGCGCTCCAGACGTTCCTGGATGATCTCCATATGCAACAGGCCAAGGAAACCGCAGCGGAAGCCGAAGCCCAGGGCAGCCGAGGTTTCCGCCTCGTAGTGGAAGCTGGCGTCGTTCAGCCGCAGCCGGCCCAGACTCTCGCGCAGCTTCTCGAAATCATCGGCATCTACCGGGTAAAGCCCGCACCAGACCACGGGCACCGACGGCTTGAATCCCGGCAGAGCCTCGGTGGCTGGCGTGCGGTCGTCGGTCAGGGTATCGCCCACATTGCAGTCGGCGACAGTCTTGATCGCGGCGGTGATATACCCCATTTCGCCGGGGCCGAGGTCAGCGACCGGGATCATCTTTGGCGTGAACACGCCGACCTGCTCCACCGTGTGGGTGGAGCCCTTGGCCATCATACGGATCTTCTGGCCGCGCTTCAGCTTGCCGTCTTTCACGCGCACCAGGATGACGACACCCAAATACTGGTCGTACCAGCTATCCACCAGCAAGGCCTTCAGCGGTGCGTCCACGTCGCCCGTCGGCGGCGGCAGGCGGTGGACCAGGGCTTCCAGCACACCTTCGATGTTGATGCCGGTCTTGGCGCTGATCTCAACCGCATCGGAGGTATCGAGGCCGATCACGTCCTCGATCTGCTGCTTCACTCGTTCGGGTTCGGCGGCGGGCAGGTCGATCTTGTTGAGGATGGGGATGATCTCGTGCCCGGCGTCGATCGCCTGATACACGTTCGCCAGCGTCTGCGCCTCTACCCCCTGGCTGGCGTCCACCACCAACAGCGAGCCTTCGCAGGCGGCCAGGCTGCGGCTGACCTCGTAGGCGAAGTCGACGTGGCCCGGCGTGTCCATAAGGTTGAGCTGGTAGACTTTTCCATCCTTTGCCTTGTAGGCGAGGCGGACGGTCTGCGCCTTGATCGTGATGCCGCGTTCGCGTTCCAGTTCCATGCTGTCCAGGACCTGATTGGTCATCTCGCGCTCGGTCAGTCCGCCTGTGTACTGGATCAGGCGATCGGCCAGGGTAGATTTCCCATGGTCGATATGCGCGATGATCGAAAAATTGCGGATATGGTCGATCGGTATCGTGGTCATCTGGCTGCCTTGCGTGCGCTCGGTATGCGCGGCGGCACACGGACGGTTGTCCGGCGCCCTGGGATATCAGGTCTTAGGGTATCAGATAGTGATTTTTGGCCGTTCTGTCAGCCGCGCAAGCTCGCACCGGTCGCTTTCGTCACCGCAGCGACCACTTTGGCCGCTGCGGCTTCGATTTCGGCGTCGGTCAGAGTACGCTCGCGCGGTTGGAACACCACCTCGATCGCTAGCGACTTCTTGCCCGCCGGCAGCTTGTCCCCGTCATAGACGTCAAACAGCGACACGCCGGCGATCAGGCTTCGCTCCGCGCCGCGTGCCGCCCGAAGCACGGCGTCGGCGGGAACGGAGATATCGGCCAGGAAGGCGAAGTCGCGGCGCAGGGGTTGGAAGGCCGGCAGGTCTGGCGCGGATTTCTTGCGGCGCTTGGGTTCGGCCACCGCGTCGAGGAACAGCTCGAAGCCGACGACGGGACCGGTGAGGTCCAGCGCGGCTAACACCCTCGGGTGCAACTCGCCGAAGCGGGCCAGCATGGTCTTGGGGCCCTGCCGCACAACGCCGGAGCGACCGGGATGGTAAAAGCCGGGGGCATCCGTCGTGATCGTCAGGGCCTCCATCGGCACGCCGATTGCGGCCAACGTGGCCCAAAGATCGGCCTTGGCGTCCATCGCGTCCACCGTGCGGGCCGATTCGATCCAACTGCGCGGCGTGAAACCGGCGCGCAGGGCGGCCGCGACCAGCGTCTGACCGTCGGAGGCGCCGATCTGGAAGGCCGGGCCAATCTCAAACAATCCCACGTCAGCGTAGCCGCGCGTCGCGTTGCGCGCGGCAGCCAGCGCCAGCGTGGCGAGCGGCGTCGGACGCAGCTGGTCGAGGTCGGCGGCGATCGGGTTCAGCAGCCGCAATGCGTCCGGCGTGTCGCCGAACAGGGCGGCGTCCGACTGGGCCATAAAGCTGAAGCTGACACACTCGGCCAAACCTTGGGCGGCCAGGGTTCGCCGCGCGACAGCGCTGCGGGACTGGCGCGGGGTGATCGTCATGCCGGGGACGGGGGCCGAGCGTGGCAGAGATACGGCCGGCACCGCGTCGAGGCCGCGCAGGCGCAGCACTTCCTCGATCAGGTCGCACTCCGGCTCCATCGCCGCGACTCCGGCCGCGGCAGCTTCGGCGCGGGCGGGGTCTAGGCCAGGGGCCTGGTCCAGCGCCGGTTTGGCTGCGATGTCGTTGCGCCAGGATGGTACGGAGACGGTTACGCTTGCAGCGTCGCGTGCCTGGACGCCAAAGCCCAGGCTTTCGAGGAAGGCGACGGCTTCGTCAGCCGGCACCTCCAAACCGCCGAAGCCCGCGAGGCGGTCGAAGCGCAGGGTCGCGCCGCGCTGCCACGCGGGTTCCGCACCCGCAGCGGTCACCGGTCCGGCTTCGCCGCCGCAAAGCGACAGCACCATCTGAGTGGCGGCTTCGATCGCGTCCGGCAGCAGGGCAGGGTCGATGCCACGTTCGAAGCGCTGGCGGGCGTCCGAGACGATCTGGTGGCGCCGGCCGGTCAGGGCGATGCGGATTGGGTCGAACAGCGCAGCCTCGATGAATACCTCGGTCGTGTTCTCGTCGCAGCCGGTGGCCTCGCCGCCCATGACGCCGGCGAGGGATTGCACCCCGGCGGCGTCTGCAATGACGCAATCATCTTCTGTCGCCGTGTAGTCCTTGCCGTTCAATGCGCGGAAGGTTTCACCCCGGCCCGGCCGCAGTGTCAGGTGGTCGCCGGCGATCTTGCCGACGTCGAAGACATGCAAGGGACGGCCGAGATCGACGGTGAAGAAATTGGTCATGTCGACCAGGGCGTTGATCGGGCGCAGGCCGATCGAGGTCAGCCGGTTCTGAAGCCAGGCTGGGCTGGGGCCGTTCTTGACGTTGCGGATCACCCGCCCCAGCACCCAGGGACAGGCCTCCGGCCATTCAATCCGCCAATGCAGGGGATGCTCGAAGCCGGTTGGGATCTTGGCTCGGGCAAATGGCTTTAGCGTGCCCAGGCCAGCGGCAGCGAGGTCGCGCGCCACACCGCGGACCGCCAGAGCATCGCCGCGATTGGGCGTGACGGATATATCGATGATCGGATCGTCGAGGCCCGCCCAGGCGGCATACGCGACCCCGACCGGCGCATCGTCGGGCAGTTCGATGATGCCGGAATGGTCCTCGCCAAGCCCCATTTCACGCGCCGACAGCAGCATCCCGGCGCTTTCCACGCCACGGATTTTGCCTACTTTCAGCGTGATGCCGGTGCCCGGGATGTAGCTGTCTGCCGGGGCGAACACCGCCTTCATGCCGGTGCGGGCATTCGGCGCGCCGCAGACAACGGAAAAAATGCCATTGCCGGTATCGACCTTGCAGGCGCGCAGCCGGTCGGCATCCGGGTGCTGAACCGCCTCGATCACATGGGCGATGCGGAACGGCGCCAGGGAGGCGCCGCGATCCTCGACGCCTTCGAGCTCCAACCCGATCTTTGTCAGGGTGTCGGTAATCTCGGTCAGCGTGGCGCTGGTATCCAGATGGCTCTTCAGCCAGGACAGGGAGAATTTCATCCCTCAGATCCCCTCATGCAGCGTGACGGGCGCGAGCGGGTTGAACCCGTAATGTCGCAGCCAGCGGATGTCGCTTTCATAGAACGGGCGCAGATCGGGGATGCCGTGTTTCAGCATGGTCACGCGCTCCACACCCATGCCGAAGGCAAAGCCCTGCCATTCCCGCGGGTCGATGCCGCAATTGGCGAGCACGCGCGGATGCACCATGCCGCTACCGAGGATCTCCAGCCAGTCGCCGCCCGCCCCGAGTTCGCCGGTTTTGCGGTTCCAGCCGATATCGACCTCCATGGAGGGCTCGGTGAACGGGAAATAGCTGGAGCGGAAGCGCACAGGCAGCGAGCCGATGCCGAAGAATGCCCGCAGGAAGTCGGTCAGGCAGCCCTTTAAATGGCCGAGGGTGATGTTGCGATCGATCACCAATCCCTCGCATTGATGGAACATCGGGCTATGCGTTGCGTCATGGTCGGCGCGATAGGTGCGGCCGGGAGCGATGATGCGCAGCGGCGGTTCCTGGGTGAGCATTGTGCGGGTCTGCACCGGGGATGTGTGGGTCCGCAGAACGCGCGGCGTGCCGCCATTTTCGCCAGGGAGGTAGAAGGTGTCGTGATCGGCCCTGGCGGGATGATGCGCAGGGATGTTCAGGGCGCCGAAATTGTACCAGTCGCCCTCGGCGTCCGGCCCTTCGGCAACGGAAAAGCCCATGGCGCCAAAAATGGCGGCCATTTCGTCCATTGTTCGGCTGATCGGGTGGATCAGCCCGGTACGGCCTGGCCGCGGGGGCAGGGACGGGTCGAGCCGTTCGGCCGCGAGACGCGCATCCATCGCCGCGTTCTCGAGCGCTGTTCGCCGGCCTTCTATCGCGGTGGACAGGGCATCCTTCAACTGGTTGAGCGCGGCACCGCGTTCGCGCCTTTGGTCCGGCGGAGCCTTGCCGAGTTCCTTCAATAGGCCGGTCAGCGAGCCGTTCTTGCCCAGAACGGCGACGCGGATGGCATCCCAGGCACGCAAATCGGTGGCGCCGGCGAGGGCAGCGTCGGTCTCGGTCTTCAGGGTCAGGAGGTCGTCGGTCATGATATCCCGCATACGGAAAAGGGCCGCCCTGCTCAGGCGGCCCCTTCTTACGTTAGGCGATTTCCGGAGGAAACCGAGCTTAAGCCAGGGCGGCCTGCACCTTCTTCACGACTTCCGCAAACGATGCAGGGTCGTCATAGGCGATGGCCGACAGCACTTTGCGGTCCATCTCGATACCCGACAGCTTCAGGCCGTTGATGAAGCGCGAATAGG
This sequence comes from uncultured Acetobacteraceae bacterium, assembly GCA_903847525.1. Lineage (GTDB taxonomy): Bacteria > Pseudomonadota > Alphaproteobacteria > Acetobacterales > Acetobacteraceae > PALSA-911. The sequence goes on from CAINEA010000551.1 coordinate 4,967, forward strand.
TCATCCCATGCTCGCGCACTGCGGCGTTGATGCGCTGGATCCAGAGTGCGCGGAATTCGCGCTTCTTAACCCGGCGATCGCGGTAGGCGTATTGCAGCGACTTCTCGAGCCGCTCGAGCGCAATGCGGTAGTTCGTCGACGACCGACCGACGAAGCCCTTGGATTGCTTCAGAACTTTCTTGTGACGGGCGTGGGTGGTGGTACCCCGTTTAACGCGTGCCATTTGCTATTCTCCCTTACGCAATGCCGTAGGGAGCCCACTGCTTGACGGTCAGTCCGTCAGCATGGGTCAGCACCTGGCTGCCGCGGTTCTGGCGCTTGGCCTTCTGGCTGCGAGCGGAAAGGCAATGGCGCTTCTTGCCGGGACCGGCGAGAACCTTGCCGGTCGCGGTGATCTTGAACCGCTTCTTGACCGACGACTTAGTCTTCATCTTGGGCATTTTGGTCTCCTTATGATGGCCCTGGTGCTGTTTGGCCGGATGGCCAGCATCAGGTGTCGCGGCCGGGCATGCCCATTTCAGGCCCGGACCCACGGACGTGTCTTTCGACAGGGGCGGGTGTATAGCGATGGTGGAACAGCCGCGCAAGGCTGCAAGTCGGCCGTGGGCTTTGCCCTTCGCGCGGCCGGTCCATATAAGCGCCTTCATGATCGCGCATTTTACCAAGATGCATGGCTGCGGGAACGATTTCGTCGTGTTCGACGAGCGAACGGGTTCGCTTGGCCTGACGCCGGCGCGGGCGGCGGGGATCGCAAACCGGCGGACCGGTGTGGGCTGCGACCAGTTCATCGCTATCGAACCACTGCCGCCGGGCGCGAATGCCGATGCGTTTATGCGCATCCGCAACCCCGATGGCGTCGAGGCCGGTGCCTGCGGCAATGCCACGCGCTGCGTGGCGCATCTGCTGGCCGCGGAGAGCGGGCGGGACCGGTTGGTGATCCGTACGATCGCCGGCGATCTGCCGGCCGAGATCCTCGGTGACGGGCGTGTGCGCGTGGATATGGGGCCAGCCCGGCTGGATTGGGCGGACATTCCGTTGGCTCGGGCGATGGATACGCTGCACTTGGATCTGGCGGCTAGCCCTGTGGCTGATCCTGCTGGCTGCAGCATGGGCAATCCGCATGCGACGTTCTTCGTGGAAGACATGGCAGCCGTGCCGATTGCGGAAATCGGGCCGCGGCTGGAACATGACCCGCTGTTTCCGGACCGGGCCAATATTGGCTTCGCCCAGATTTTGGCACCGGACCGGTTGCGGCTGCGGGTTTGGGAACGCGGCGCGGGGCTGACCCTGGCCTGCGGTTCCGGCGCCTGCGCGGCGCTGGTGAACGCACATCGGCGTGGGTTGGCCGAACGTCGGTCCACTGTGATTGTCGATGGCGGCGAGCTGGAAATCGAGTGGCGGAAGGATGGGCATGTGCTGATGACCGGTCCGGTGGCCATCTCCTTCACCGGCGAGATCGACCTTGAGGCGTACGCGGCATGACGGTCGATATCCTGACCTTCGGCTGCCGACTGAACACCTATGAGTCCGAGGTCATGCGCGGGCATGCGTCGACGCTGGACGACACGATCATTGTCAATACCTGCGCCGTCACGGCCGAAGCCGAACGCCAGGCACGCCAGGCCATCCGACGCGCGCATCGCGAGCGTCCGGACGCGCGGATCGTCGTCACGGGCTGTGCGGCGCAGATCAACCCGGATGCCTGGGCCGGCCTGCCCGGCGTGCATCGGGTGCTTGGCAACGTTGAAAAGTTGCGATTGGAGAGCTGGGCGCCGGGCGCCCCTGGTGCTGTCGCCGACATAATGATGGCGACCGAAACCGCGGCGCATCTGGTAACGGAGTTCGCTGGCCGGGCGCGCGCCTTTGTGCAGGTGCAGCAAGGCTGCGATCATCGCTGTACTTTCTGCATTATTCCGTTTGGGCGCGGTCCATCACGCTCTGTGCCGATCGGCGCCATCGTTGATCAGGTCCGCACCCTGGTCGCGTCCGGCTTCAACGAGGTGGTGCTGACCGGTGTAGACATCACAAGCTATGGGCCCGATTTACCGGGCGCGCCGAGGCTGGGCCAGATGGTGAGACGGTTGCTGGCATTGGTGCCGGAGTTGCCGCGGCTGCGATTGTCCTCACTGGACCCGGCGGCGATCGATGAGGACCTGTGGCGTCTGATCGCCGAGGAGCCCCGTCTGATGCCGCATTTGCATCTGTCGTTGCAGGCCGGCAGCGATCTGATCCTGAAGCGCATGAAGCGGCGCCATCTGACGGCGGATGCGCGGGCGGTTGTGGCCCGCGCGCGTGACCTGCGACCCGGAATCGCATTTGGCGCCGATCTGATCGCTGGCTTTCCGACGGAGACCGAGGATTTGTTCATGGAAACGCTGGATTTCGTGGCTGAGACCGACCTGACCTTCCTGCATGTGTTTCCCTATAGCGAACGCCCGGGTACTCCCGCCGAGCGGATGCCGGCGGTGGCGAAGGCCGTGCGGCGGGAACGTGCCTCCCGGTTGCGTGACGCGGGCCTGCGCAACGCCCGGCGCTTCTACGACACCCAGATCGGCCGCGAGGTTGCGGTACTGGCGGAAACCGCGACCAACGGACATTCCGAGCATTTTGTCCCGGTGCAGTGGGCTGCGCCCGCAACGCCCGGGCAAATCTCGCGGTTCCGTGTGCACGAGGCGAACGATACTTCCCTTTTGGCGGAGCCCGTATTGATGGCGTTCTTGTAGTGGCGATCGGCGCCTTCTTTTCCCGACTCAAGAGTGGCCTTTCCCGCAGCACGCAAAAGCTCACCGAGAGCATCACGGCGGTTTTCAAGAAGCGCCGACTGGATGACGAGGCGCTGGAGGAACTGGAGGACCTGCTGATCTCCGCCGATCTCGGTCCGGCGGTGGCGGCCAAGGTAATCGCCGGGTTTCGCCGCACCCGCTTCGGCAAGGAAGTGACGGACGAAGAAATCCGCGAGACGCTGGCCGAGGAGATCTCGGAAATTCTGGCCCCGGTGGCCCGTCCGCTGGAGATCGACCGTACGCTTAAACCGCATGTGGTTCTGGTGGTCGGTGTCAACGGGACCGGCAAGACCACCACGATCGGCAAGCTGGCTCAGCAATTCACCGAACAAGGGCTTTCGGCGATGCTGGTGGCCGGAGACACCTTCCGCGCCGCGGCGGTGGAGCAGTTGCAGGTCTGGGGTGAGCGCACTGGTTGTGTCGTGATGTCGGGCAATGCGAACGCGGATGCGGCTGGGCTGGCCTTCGATGCTCTGACCAAGGCCCGGGAGGAGGGTGCGGACGTGGTTCTGATCGACACCGCCGGCCGGCTGCACAACAAATCCGTGCTTATGGAAGAGTTGCGCAAGATCGTCCGCGTGATCCGAAAATTAGACCCGACCGCGCCGCATTCGGTGCTGCTCGTGCTGGATGCGACGACCGGCCAAAACGCTTTGCAGCAGGTCCGGGTGTTCAAGGAGATGATTGACGTGTCCGGCCTGGTGGTTACCAAGCTTGACGGATCCGCCCGCGGAGGGGTGGTGGTTGCATTGGCCGAGGCGTTCGGGCTGCCGGTGCATGCGGTCGGGGTTGGAGAACAAGCCGGGGATCTGCGCGCATTCAATGCGGGCGATTTCGCGCGTGGGTTGGTGGGAACCTAGCGGACAGATGATTGTTCACGCAATTGTGGAGTGACAATTCCCGTTTTGTTTATTTAGCGTTAACGAATGCCGTTCAGCATCCATCAAATGTTGTCCATCGGTTCCTTATCGGCGTTTTCAGACCCGTTCAGTGAGGTCGCTGCGAACGACCGACTCTATCGTGTGAAAGAAACACGGGACGCTGGCGGTTCGGATCCGACGACAACATCGGGTCGGCTTACCGCTCCCTTCTCGCCCAGCCAAGAATTGCGGGATCAGGGTCGGCCTAATCAGGGGCATGTAGGGCAAGACTCGTCGCAGCCGGGAGCGGCGCCACCGCGCGGGTCTATCCTCGATTTGTCGATCTGACCGGGGTACTTCAGGCAAGTCTCGATAGTTTGCGCCTTCCAACTATCGCCAGGGATTGAATCTGCCGTGGCGAGGCGGCATTTTGTCTGAATGGCAGATTTTGTACGGCGAATTCCCGAAGGCGATAACCGTGAGCGGGATGTGTGCTCTGATTGCGGACATATCGCCTATGTGAACCCGAAGGTCGTCGTTGGGTCCGTGGTGGAAGCGAATGACGGCCGAATTCTGCTTTGCCGCCGCGCGATCCAGCCCAGGCATGGCTTCTGGACCTTGCCCGCCGGATATATGGAGTTGGGCGAAACGCTTGAAGAAGGAGCTATGCGCGAGGCCTTCGAAGAAGCACAGGCCCGAATTGAGATCGACGGTATTCTGGGAATCTTCAGTATTAGCCGTATCGGTCAGGTGCAGGTCATGTTCCGCGCGCGCCTGGCGGTCAATGGCGATGGCCCGTTGTTTTCCGCTGGGGAAGAAAGCCTGGAGGTGGCCTTGTTCTCCTGGGAACAAATCCCCTGGGATGAACTGGCCTTTCCGACAGTGCGCTGGGCGTTGAACGCATGGAAGGCTGCCTAGGGCGGCAAGTTGGGCGTGCCTGTCGGCAATCCATCCGAAGATCCGCGCGGCACGTCGCGTAGCGGAATGACGGCGCCGACCTCTGGCAAGTCGATCAACGGCGTTGTGTTGCCGAGCGGTGAGCACGGTTGAAATTCCCACAGGCAATTGCGGCAACCTGCTGGTTCTTGATGGGTGCGGCCCAGGCAAAGGAGGATTTGCCGGTACCACCGATCCCGCCTGGTAGCATTCCCACGTTTAGCGCTGCCCCAATACCGGATAGCGATGCGCGGGGCCCCGCGGAAGCGGCGGCGAGCACTGTTCGCTTGGCACCCAGCCTGTTTCGTCATGAGAAGGATTTTAATCCGGGCCAAGGTTACACCCCAGGGTCGGCCTTCAAGCAGAATGAACGGGAGAAGCTGGACAAGCCGATGCCGGGCGTTGATGTGCGAGTGTCGCTGCCGTAGTTGGCGCCGGATCATCGGGCCAATCATGAGAAAGCGTTTGTTAACCGTGCGAGGGGTAAGATCGCGCTGGTCTCGAATGTATCGGGATGTGGGCCCCTTGGACGAAAGTCACTCTTGTGCGCCGTACAAAAGAATTGCCTGTGAATAACAGCGGTCGGACCGGTTTGTCGGTCCAGGCGCTGGGTAAGCGTCGGGGCTCGCCGCTCGGTAGCGCGGCTTATTCCTTGCCCGCCGTGGCTATGGACCGACGAGCCCATTTGGTTGGGGCCGGTGCGGGGGGGCCGGACTCAGGATCGGGCCAGATCGGCAATTTGTGCCAGCCGCCTGTGTCACTTTCTGGCGGTGCGGCCTTCAGCATACGCCCGGAGGCTATGCTTGTACGGGGTTCCCGGGTAACCGGCAGCGGTGGTGCGTCGTGCCCTTGCGTTTATGCCGACCAATCTGGCAACAAAACGATGATCGTTCTACCGCATGGCACCACCCTGTCGTTCGCCGATCTCGCTGATTTTCGTCCGCTACCCATTCTCTGAACCGCTTGCGTGGATGGGGCCGATTTGCGCGGATGATCCGATCCGTATTTTCCGGCGAGTGATTCTGCACCGGGCACGCTGACGGTCGGCTATAGTCCCCGGATGTCGCGCCGGAACATGCGGATATCGCCAGACTTGGTCGTCCAGGCCTATCGTCAAGGGTTGTTCCCCATGGCGGAGACACGGCTTGGCGACCGGATTTACTGGCTCGACCCGGAACAGCGCGGGATTTTGCCCTTGGATGGCTTCCACCTATCCCGTCGGTTGCGGCGGACGGTCAATTCTGCCCGGTTCGAAGTCGCCGTCGATCGAGATTTCTCTGCCACTATTGCGGGCTGTGCCGCTCCGGACCACGGCCGGCCGGATACGTGGATCAATCCGGACATCCGCGAGTTGTTCACCGAACTTAACCGCATGGGCTACGCACATTCGGTGGAGTGCTGGCGAGACAAAGTCTTGGTCGGTGGCCTCTATGGTGTGGCGATCGGCGGAGCGTTCTTCGGCGAAAGCATGTTCAGCCGGGCGCGCGATGCTTCCAAGGTGGCGTTGGTCCATCTGGTCGTGCGCCTGCGGTTGGGCGGATTCACCCTGCTGGATACCCAGTTCATCACAGAGCATCTGGCGCAATTTGGCGCGCTGGAGATCCCTCGGGACACCTATCACATGAAGCTGGCGGCGGCGCTTGATGTAGACGCAACCTGGTTGCCCGCGCCGGAACCGGACGCATTCCGCGCTGACCTCGATGCGCTGTTACGCCAATCGGCTTGTCACGTCCGCGATGCTGATGAGTCTATTGATTAATCGTTACAGCCCAGGTAGCCAGCGACACCTCACGCCAGCCGGAGTTCCGCGATCAGCGTCTTCGGGTCGGCGCACA
>CAINEA010000552.1 GCA_903847525.1 uncultured Acetobacteraceae bacterium
CGCCTACTGGGATGAAACCGCCGTCTCCCCCCGCCGCGCCCGTACTCTCTACAAGGTACCCGGCGCGCCCTTTATCACCCTGCTGAACCACGACTTCATCGGCCGCGGCTGGGCCGTGCGGATCAGCGACGCGCTACTCGCCAATCTGGCCGCCGGCGATGTCGCCGGCTACCTGCTGTCCCTTCCCCTCGCCGCGTTCCGAACGCCGGACGCCTGCGCGCATATCCCTGAAATTCTCTCCCGACACATTTATCGGGCCGAAGATTTGACACCGGGGCGCGCCGAAACCGCCGCCCGCAACCGCGTTCTGGCCGAGATCGAGACGCTCTACGGCCCATTGTCGCTCCAATCGGGGCATCTCGCGCTCTCCTGCGCCGATAGGGATCTGCCGCGGATCTCCGTGATCATCCCGACGATCGGCACCGCCGGACGCGTGATTACCTGCCTGCGCGGCCTGCGCGAGGAAACCGACTACCCAAACCTGGAAATCATTGTCGTCGACCACATGCCGTTCGCGCCGCAGTTCCTGCCGATGAAGCGGCAGGTCCGGACCTACGCCGATCAGGTCCTGTCCATGATCGGCCCGTTCAACTGGTCCCGGTTCAACAATTTCGGCGCCGCGCTGGCGACCGGTTCGGTGTTCCTGTTCCTCAATGACGACATCGAGGTACGAGATCCGCAATGGCTGCGCCGCCTGCTCCCCTATCTGTCACAAGCCTGGGTCGGTGCCGTGGCTCCCAGCCTGCTTACGCCGCAGGGCAGCATCCAATCCTGCGGCGTCTCGTTGCTCGATGGTGAAGGCTCAGCGCGCAACGACTATGCCTTCACCGACGCGGAGACCCCCATCGGCGAGGGGCTCAATCTCGTGCCGCGAAACTGCACCTCCCTGCTAGGAGCCGCCATCCTGACACGCCGCGAGATTTTCAATGCGATGGGCGGTTTTGAGGAAGCCCTGCCGCTCACCTTCAACGACCTCGACTATCACATGAAGCTCCATGCCGGGGGCTATCAGGTCGCGGTGGTTCCGACAGCCTCTCTCATTCACTTCGAGAAAACTTCGCGCGCCCTGATCGAGGAGAAGCCCCTGGAGGATCTCTACGATCGCAAGTGGCGCCGTCGGCATCTGCTCGGCGATCCCTTCATCCATCCGGCCTTCGAGACCGACACCGGGATGTACAAGGTGCACCGTGAACCAGGCAACACAATCTGGTCGAGCAACATCACCGCCCTGCGCCAGAACGTTCAGCGCATTCTGGTGATGCGACTAGACCATATCGGCGATTTCACCCTCTCGATACCCGCCTTCCGCCTGCTGCGGGAGACATTCCCGCACGCCAGGATCGACGCCATCGTCGGCCCCTGGAACCGCACGCTGGCCGAGCGGTTGAAGCTGTTCGACCGCGTGATGCTATTCAACTTTTACGCAGAGCGTTCCGGTGACGGCAGGGAGTTGGACGAGAGCGCCAGCCGCCAGATTTTCCGCGCACTGCTGGCCGATCAAGTCTATGATCTGGCCATCGACCTGCGCCTCGATGGCGATACGCGCCAATTGTTGACCCTTGTAGATGCAGAGTTCCGCGCCGGCTTCTCCCAGGGATTGCTGCACCCCTGGCTCGATATATCGTTGGAATGGGCGGGGAATTTGCGCAGTTGGCGCAAGAACGCCAGCGCCACGGACGAGGTCTGCCGCCTGGTTATGACCATCGCGGATCGGTTTCCGATCGCCGCATCCTTGGACGATAACCAGTGGCAGCCTGGCCTGCCGCAATGGGGCACGAACACCAGCGCCAGCGCCCAAGCGGCGGACACGAAACCGCACGACAAGAACACCCTCCGACGCCAGCCTCTGGTGATCATCCATCCGTTTGCCGGCAACGAGATCAAGATGTGGCCGGCCGGTAAGTGGCGCGACCTCGTCACCTTACTGCATGCGGACGGCATCAATGTCCTCATGGTCGGAGCGGCCAAGGATGCGATCCGTGACGCGGACACCGTCGAAAGCCTCACGCGGGCTGGCGCTGTCAACGCGCTTGGCGTTTACTCGCTCGACGAGCTGCTGGATGTGATCGCTGCTGCCGATTGCTTCATTGGCTGCGACAGCGGCCCCAAGCATCTGGCCGCGAGCGCCGGCATCCCGGTGATCGGCCTGCAATCGAGCTTCGTGGACCCGGTGATGTGGGGCCCAATGAACGCCGGCGGCGTCAGCCTGATCCGCAATGTGCAATGCGGCCCCTGCTACATCGACGACGCGGCGAAATGCCCGCGCCAGGTCGCCTGCATGACCCAGATCAAGGTGGCCGACGTCTACCTCCAGGCACGCCGGGCCCTGGCCACTTCACTCTCGACCGATCGACCGGTGACGGATCCGGCTATCCCTGAGGCGGGGGAGTACCCTGCCACATCCGGCATCGTCTTACTGCAACTCCCCCGACCCGCTGTGAACACGCCGCTGCCGCAGAATGGAAGCCCTGTCGCATCAACCGATGACGACAAAATACCGAAGCCTGATCGACTCCCAACACTCGATCCCACCTCGGTCAGCAAGGGCATCAAGCGCAAAGCTCGGGGTTCAGAAGCATCGGCGGCCGCTCGACGGTCGACCGTGGAGCCGAACGCTGCGAAACGTGCGGGGCTGTGAACCACGCTGGCTTTTCCAATGCCAAACCCGGCTTCCATCTGGCGCCGCGAACCAGCCCCACCAGGAACCCACCCCATCGGGAACCAACCCCACCGGGATTTCCCAAGCGGTGCCAAATTAGGCTAAACAACGCCAGAGGAAGCGATCGGGCGGGCCTCGTAATACCCTGTACGACAGGACAAGAAGGGTTGCCGACGCAAAACCGAGGCGCCTTGCCGCCGTCTAGCGATGGCAACCCCTGCGATATGAGGACCGAGTGAGACGATCATGGAACCCATGACCGCAGATGGGATGCAGGCTGGCAGTAGCATCGCCTGGGCGATATTCGATCACACTTGGTATATTCAGGCATATGCGGATGTCGCAGCGCATGTTCCCACACGCAGTTTCGACGATTTGTTGGATTACTACCGGCGCTGCGGTCAGGCGCGCGGCCATTCACCCAACCCATTCTTTGATGAGATCTGGTATCTGACCACCTATCCGGCGATCGCCGCAGAGGTACGGAACGGAGAGTTTGCGTCCGGCTTCGATCAGTATCGCCAACTGGGCTATCACACGAAAAGCCCGCACTGGCTGTTCGATCTCCCCTATTATCGGCATCATAATGTCGATCTGACCGCCGCCGCCTTGCAGGCAAGTGGCCAGCACGACCATTATAACCATTATCTCCATACGGGAATCTTCGAAGGACGCATCGCCCATGCGTTCTTTTCACCCGCCTATTACCAGGCCCAACTCGGACCGGAAGAAGCGATCGGCATGGAGGCCGGTGGTGCTTTCGGTCACTACCTGCGGCAATTGCGCAACGGGGGGCGAGAAGCACGAACCACTGTCTATTTTGATCCGGATTGGTACCGCTCCCGCTACCCGCAGGTCACTGAAGCAATCGGCAAAGGCGAATGGGTGAGCGCTCTGCATCATTATCTGTGCAATCCGACCCCCGACAAATTCGACCCTCTGCCAGAGTTCTCCGAAGCGTTCTACATGACGCGGTACTCGGACGTGGCCGCGGCATTTGCCGAGCGCAATTTCCCCCGCAGCTACTGGCACTTCATCCATAACGGCGCGCGTGAACTACGCGCGCCTAACGCAACGATCGATCTGCAATTCTACCGCGACTACCACCCCGCGGTGAGCAAAGCGATCGACGCCGGCGAGGTACCGAACGCCTTCGTGCATCTGTTGACCGTCGGACGTGAGCAGAGGCTGCGTACCATGCCTCCGGTGGACGAATTGCCGGACGAACTGCTGGCGAAGGCGCTTTTCCGTCTGACCGCGGTCAACCTTCTGCCGAGCCTGGCGCGAGAGGGTGTTGATTTCAGCTTCACCGGGAAACCGGACCTGAGCATCATCATGGTGGTGCACGACCATTTCCCGCTGACAATGCGGGCGCTCAGTTCGATCCGACAGAACTATCCCGGCGCCATCGAACTTATTCTGATCGACAGCGGTTCGTCCGATGAAACCCGGCATATCGGTCGCTACGTGCGCGGCGCCCGGGTCATCGCGTTCAGCAGCAATATCGGCTATCTGCGCGGATGCAATGTGGCGTTGAACTTCGCCACGTCCGATGCTGTGCTCTATATCAACAACGACGTCGACCTCGCCCCTTCCGCGATCGCATTGGCAATGCGCCGCCTGACATCGTCCTCAAGGATCGGTGCGGTCGGTGGGAAGGTCATCCGCACGCATGGCCGGCTGCAAGAAGCAGGAAGCATTATCTGGCAAAACGGCACTACCCAGGGCTATATGCGAGATGCGTCGCCACAGGCGCCGGAAGCCAATTTCGTGCGCAATGTGGATTTCTGCTCAGCCGTGTTCCTCCTGGTGAGGGCGGATCTGTTGCACGATCTCGGCGGCTTCGACGAGGCTTATGCCCCCGCCTATTTCGAGGATGCCGATCTCTGCGTCCGCATCGGAATGCGCGGCTATCGGATCATCTACGACCCCGCGATTGTGATCCATCACCTCGAATACGGCACCGCCGCCAGCAGCGTGGAAGCACAAACCCAAATGGCTCGATGCCACCGCATCTTCCAGGAAAAGCACGCAGCCTGGCTGGCGGATAAGACGCCCCCGGATGAGAAGAACCTGATCTGGGCGCGCAGCGTTTCGATGCCACCTGACATAGAGCCCAGTAGACCAGGGAGCGATGAGCCGGCCAGCAACGTCACTGTGCTCAACATCCATCGTCCGATCGAACCGACCTCGCCACCCTCTCGGCGCCAAAGAATTCTGTTCATTGAAGACATGCCCCCTATGCGCCTCGTGGGCTCGGGCTATGTCCGGTCCAATGATCTGGTCCGGGTCATGGTCGATCTGCAGATGGACGTGACGATCTTTCCGGTGGAGCGGCGTAGCTTCGATCTCACCGCGATGTTCGCCGATATACCGGACCAGGTGGAGATCATCCATGACCGCACGATCGCGGATTTGCCAAAGTTCCTCGTGGCTCGGGCTGGTTATTACGATATCGTCTGGATCGGCAGGACACACAATCTCGACAGAACAATCGAGATGCTGCCGGCCCTCACGCCCGCTGACGGAAAAATGCCGAGACTGATATTGGATACAGAAGCCGTCGCGGCCCTGCGCGAGGAGGCCCGGCAACCGTTGATCCAGCGAGAAGGCCAACCGGAGACGATCGGCATTGATCCTGCACAGACATTTGACGTCAGGACCGCAATCACGCGAGAACTGGCGAATGCCTCGCTCTGTGAGCGGGTCATCGCGGTCAGCGAAAGCGAGGCGGAACTGCTGCGAGGCTACGGGCTGCCGCATGTATCGGTAATCGGGCATATGCGGGAGATCCACGAAACGCCGCGCCCGTGGAAAGATCGTGCCGGCATGCTCTTCGTCGGCGCAATCCATGCGATGGACGCGCCGAACTACGATTCGCTCTGCTGGTTCGTCGATGAAGTGTTGCCGCTGGTTGAGCGAGAACTCGGTTGGGAAACCAGACTGACGATTGTCGGTTACACCGCACCGTCGGTGAACCTGTCACGCTTTGCCGATCATGCCCGTATTACGCTGCGCGGCAGCATTGCCGACCTGGAACCCGTTTATAATCAACACCGGGTGTTCGTCGCGCCGACGCGATTTGCCGCCGGCATTCCCTATAAGGTCCACAGCGCCGCATCCTATGGTCTCCCCGTGGTCGCGACCGAAATCCTCCGCGGCCAGCTGCAATGGGAAAACGGCACCGAGATCCTTGCCGCGGCCGATACCGACCCCACGGCTTTCGCCAACCACATCCTCGCACTCTACCGCTCCGAGGATTTGTGGCAGACGATCCGCTCGGGCGCCTTCGCCCGCCTTCGCGCGGAAAACAGCCGTGCCGTCTATATGGAAGCCGTTCGGAGCGCCCTCGCCGCGGCGAACTGACGCCGCCTCAACCCCCGCAGCGGCTCTCGGTGCTCACTTTGCGGAGTTCCGGCGGCAGAAGCCGCAAGACCTCCGCCGTTCGCGCATCCCAGTCCCGCGCGCCTGAGCGGAGCGTTAATCCCGGCTTGGGGTTGGTCAAACTGCCCTCGATATACACCGGAAGATCCAGCGCGAAGAAGTGCGTGGTACTGCTCTCACTCTGCAGATACAGGTCCAATGTCTGGCGCAACAAATCCACCAGCCCGCCACCAAAGACGTTGCCCTCGTTTGTCCGCAGCCGCAGTGGCACCACCGTCACGACTCCGTTGCGTTCGCTCATCACGCCCAGAAAGCAGCTGACGGACGTCGTGCCTTGTCCCTTGCGGAACAGCAGCCGGACGTCGATCGATGCCATCTGCAGAAATTGCCGCGACATCTGGCCGCTGGTCATAGCCAGCACCGCCTGACCGCGGCTTGATTTCATTCCATCTTCGGTCGTGATTCCGGTCATTTCCAGCGTCACGCCGGCATTCAGCCTGCCGCTGAGCATCGAGGAATCCGCGCCCGCCATGGCCAGCAACCGCGCGGCATTGGCCTTTGTAAGCGACCCATTCAGCCGCAAATGCCCCCCCTCGCCCGCCGTCTCATCGGTACCCGTCAGCGTCAGTCGGCCATCGGCCATGTCGAACGCCAGCTTGTCGAGCACGATCTTGCCCGGCTCGACGCCGCCGTCGACCGCGACGTCGTCCAGCTTGTAGCGGCCATAGACCGCCTGCTTCACGCCCAAGCGAACCTTGTAGGTCTCACCCGGATTTTCCTCGACTTGCAACGGAATGCCCTTGCGGGGAGTGGCGACCTGCGTGTTCGTGCTCATCCGGTCCGTCAGCCACTTCATGTCGAGCACGCCCAGGTCCACGTCGATGTCGAAATGGTCCGGCTTGCCGCGCCGCCCCTCATCCAGCCCGACCGCCCCGGCGATCGATGTGTTTCCCAGAACGCCATCCAGTTCCGTCACCCGCCACTGGTCGCCGTGTTTCTCCAGAAATCCCTTCAGGACGAGCTTGGTGTCGAAAATACGCGGACGTTCCAACGCTTCCGAAGCCTCCGCAGATGTCCCGGCGTCGAAATCGATTGCGCCCTTCAATCCGTCAAAATTGATCGGATCGGTCATAGTTCCCTTGAACCGCAGCACACTGCCTCTCGACGTAACCGTAACCTCCGTCGTCACCGGGCGAGGCACAAGCTGCAGAGCCGTGAACGACTCCAGGGTCATGTCCGCGGTCAGCGGCAGATCGTTGTAGGTTCCGGCCGCCTGGAGGTGGATCGGCGCACTGGCATTCGGAGCCGACAGATCCGCCTGGCCGACATGCACCCGCAGCAAATGACCGCTACTGGTCCGGAAGGTCAGGTCACCGTCTTTGAGCAACATGTCGGCAACAACGACATCCGGCAGCACATCCGGCGACCTGGCCGCACCAGACGGCTTGGCGCCGAAGGCGGGAAACGTCCAATTACCGGCACCGGCAGGATCGCGTTCCAGCACGACAACCGGGCGTTCGAGCACGACATTACTGAGCCGAATCTCTCCGCGTAGCAGCGGCCACAGGCCAATCCCAGCGTGGATCCGACCGACCGACACCATGTCCGGCGTGCTGCCCCAGATGGGATTTGCCAGATGCAGTCCGGTCATTTCCACGGTAAGGGGGTTCGTCCATCCGATCGCGAGGCCATCGACCTGTACAGGTCTGCCCAAGCGGCTACTTGCCAGGCCCTCGACCCGGGAACGCACGTCGATTTGCGCGATAAACAGGATTCCCGCGATCGCCGCGACGAAGACCAAGCCGAGCAGGCCAAGAAGCACAAAGCCGACTCGGCGGATCACGAGACACTCCCGTTTCGAATGGCAAACCAGCGCCGGAGGTTTTCCGACAATTGCACCGTCTCTAAGGCGATGCCTACCCTAAGTCGATATGAATCGGGGATTGAACGCGATCGGCAACGTCAAAGCGCCATTTGCCTCGTCGACAATCATAGCCATCGATAAAAACCCGCTTTGCCACCTCAGTTCTGTGGCCGGGATGCCGCCTGTGCATATCACATCCGCTCTTACTAGGCCTCGGATCAATCCGCGAAGATGCTAGCGTGCGTGGTCGATCCAAGAAAAATGAGGTTGGAATGTCGGAGACACGTCAGAAGTTCCTATGTGAGGCTGTAGCCACCACCGGTGACGGCGGCAAACTATTCATCACCGTCTATCAGGTCGGCAGCGGCATCGAATTCAGCAGCGGCACCGGCAGCTTGAAATATGGCACGCCCCGAAAGTCCTGGACGGACAATCATATCAAGCAGGAACTCGCGTTCGTGTATGACGCTAAGACGGTGGAAATCATGTACCCGGAGCCATCCGCCAGGAAACTCAGCGAAGCTCACTAGTGGATTACCGGATCATGTTCTTCACATGATCCGATAAAAATGCTCGCTAAAACAATGACTACAGCAGGAGCGGCGATTGTATCTGAGCCGATCCTGCTGTAGCCGATCCTAATCCGCGCTAGCCCCAAACCGCGCTGACCTGGGTCGCTGGAGCTTTCGTCGGCGACACAACCGCTCAATAGAATCCGACAGGGATTACTATCCGGCGTATCCGGAGACGCCAGTGGTGCCTATCGCCGTCAGGCGGGGCCTATCCAATATCGCAAGATCGATAGCGCGCATCCGGGCAAAATCTCACCTAAGTGATGCGGGTCACAGCCGGGGTTGGCCTATCCTGCTTATCTCTCCCTCCACGGAGGCACCGCCTCCTGCTAAACGGGTTCTCCACGGAGGCTGAGATGGGTATGGAACGTAGAATGGACATCATCGAACAGAAGATGGGCGACATCACCATTCTGCAGCTGAGCGGCCGGCTGGACGGCGCCACCTCACAGGCTGTGACGGCGCAGGCCGTCCGATCACTGGAGGGCGGGGCCCGGGCCTTGCTGCTGGACCTGGAGCGGCTGGGCTATTTGACCAGCGAAGGCTTCCGCACACTTCTAAATGCCAGGAAAGCCGCCAAGGTTCGTCACACCGAATTGGCGCTCTGCGGGCTCAACGGCTTTGCCCTGGAGCTGTTCGGTATATCCGGCTTGCAGGAATACTTCACCACCTACCCCACCCAGCGAGAGGCCTTGGCGGCCCTCGGCAGCACTGCCCCCGAATAAGGCGAAAGCAAGGGATAGCAACACACCGGGCCGGCTCACACATCCGGCCCCGCTGCGGATTGCAATGCCTGTCCAGATGCCGATTTGGCCGATTCGTCTGTTGTTACGGCCCTCGTATCCGCATGCGCAGTTCCATCGGCATAGAAGGAAACCAGGAGCGGTGCGGCACCGAATCGTGCCATGATCCATCGGCTGGCCGGTGGCGCATTGCTGGTCCTGGCTCTCCAGGGTAACGCTGCCTTCAACGCGAAGCGCCGCGGGTCCCGCCAAGGAGAACATCGTCATCGTGCTATGCCTCATCTGGACCTTCCCCGCCGCGCGACCACAACGGGCATCTCGCGCCGAACCGCCCCTTGTACCAGCGCGTTTCAGGTCTGGAATGGCGTGGCGTATTGCCTTGGTGGCCCCGCTGATACTTGCCGCCGGCTGCGCGGCACACCGGCCCGATTTCCTCGAGGTTATTCAGCGCAACTGCGACCAGGGCGACGTGGAAGCTTGTGACATGCTCGCTTCCGTCAATCCCGCCAGCAGCGGAGATGCCGAGGTCGCCCCTCCAGTACGTTCCCGGGAAATCGTGGACGCAATACTAGCTGGCATGCGACAGGCCAGACAGAATTATACTCGACAATACCAGCAAGCCCCGGTCCCGTTAGCTGACCCGGACCGAAATTGAGCGCTGATCCCGGCAGCCATCGATCGCGCCCGTCCAGACCGCCGCATTGAATTCCCCGGACAAGAAATGCCCAATCGTCTGCCCTCGCTCGCCTTCTCGACGGCACAACTTCCCGAGTTCCAGGATTTACTGGCGCCGGATGGGTCGGAGGTCCGTATTCTTTCTGTCGCCTCGCGCGGCGGAATGGCCCATTTCCGGCTGCAACCGGGTATGATTTCCCATGCGGTCCAGCATCGCACGGTCGAGGAAATCTGGTATGTGCTGGAAGGGAATGGCGAGATCTGGCGATCCACGAACGGCCATGAACTGGTAACCGCACTCACGCCAGGCACAAGCGTGAGTATTCCCGTTGGCACGGCATTTCAATTTCGTGCGTTTAGCGAGGCGCCCCTGAGCATTCTCGGTGTCACCATGCCACCTTGGCCCGGCAACGATGAGGCAATCCTGATCAGCGGCAAATGGCCGGCAAGCGCCCCAGGCGACGTACGATCAGATAAAATCGATAACTCGGATTCCGTCTGATTTTTAAACGGAGCGACACCATAAGCGCGACGTTTTCCCGCGCGGATGCCGCGTTAGGGCGATTTCATCCGCCTACGATCGCTTCGCGATTCCAGCCAGGCTGATATTGCTCAAACCCTATGAACCCCAGCCAGCCAGAACGTAGACAATGAAGCCCACGCAGCTGGCCAAATAGAGCAACAATAATGCACGTCGAACCGCATGAGCATAGGGACGTAACGGTGGCAACACTCCGACGCTGATCCAGATCACCATCGTGATCCCAGAAATCAATTGCGCGGCACGCATTTGATCCGCCGATACTGTATTGAATATCATTTTGGACCCTCAAGCAGGGTCTTCAGCGCAACCGGCGGAATATTGAAATCCCGCCAGCACTTGCGATTGCGTAAAATGCAGAGTTCAGGCGGCCTTCGGCTTTTTGGCCGAGGCGCGTGGCCCAGTCTTCCTTGCCGTACCCGTCTTTGCCGCCGCTTTCGGTGATGCCTTTGCGACAACTCGTCCCACCTCACCGGATTCGGACGGCTTGCGGCCCAATCCAATGCTTCTCGCCAATACCGACCGGCGCTCCGCATAGTCAGGCGCCACCATCGGATAGTCCCGGGGCAAACCCCATTTGGCGCGATACTGGTCCGGCGTCATGTTATACGCCGTCATCAGATGCCGCTTCAGCATCTTCAGCTTCTTCCCGTCCTCCAAACAAACAATGTGGTCCTGCTTGACCGATTGCTTGATGGAAACGGCGGGTACAAGCGTCTGTTCAACAACCGCGGGCGATTCCACGCCGGAAAGGGCGTCAAATACCGATTGGATTAAGCCCGGCAGGCCAGAAGCATCGACATGGTTATTCGCCACATGTGCAGAGACGATCTTCGCCGCAAGTTCCAGCAGAATCGAACGCTCGACCTGATCTGCCATTGAGTCCTCCAAAATTACTAAACGATCCGCTTGCTAATCCATTCTACCGGCAAAAAGCAATAGGGAGAATCTATTACCTGTTTACGCACTTTTCTCAGCCAGTTTTCTTGACTGATCGTTGTCCCGCTCAAACATAAATATCGGCCAGCTTGAGCAACCGGTATGGCATGGGCGTGGTGCGGACGCCTGCCCAGAGAAGCCGCGGCATCATAG
>CAINEA010000553.1 GCA_903847525.1 uncultured Acetobacteraceae bacterium
ATGTCGCCGCTCGCGGCGATGCGGCGGTGCGGGAGATCTCGGAAAAATTCGACAAATGGTCCCCGGCCTCGTTCCGCCTGTCGGCTGCAGACATCCAGGCGCTGATCGACACGCTTCCGGCGCAGGTGATCGATGACATCAAATTCGCCCAGGCCCAGGTGCGCCGCTTCGCGCAGGCGCAGCGCGACAGCATGACCGATATCGAGGTGGAGACGCTGCCGGGCATCAAGCTCGGCCATAAGCATATCCCGGTGTCATCGGTCGGCTGCTACGTCCCGGGCGGCCGCTATCCAATGGTCGCATCGGCGCACATGAGCGTGGTGACCGCGAAAGTTGCCGGCGTGAAGCGGATCATTGCCTGCACCCCACCGCTGAACGGCGTGCCCCCTGCGGCCACCGTGGCGGCGATGGCGCTTGGCGGCGCCGATGAGATCTACCTGCTCGGCGGCGTTCAGGCTGTCGCGGCGATGGCGCTCGGCACCGAAACCATTGCCCCGGTGGACATGCTGGTCGGCCCCGGCAACGCCTATGTCGCCGAGGCCAAGCGCCAACTCTATGGCCGCGTCGGCATCGACCTGTTTGCCGGCCCTACGGAAACCCTGATCATTGCCGACGAAACCTCGGACGTGGAGATGTGCGCCACCGATTTGCTCGGCCAGGCCGAGCACGGCCCGACCTCCCCGGCGGTGCTGCTGACCACCAGCGCCAGGATCGCCGAGGGGATCGAGGCGGAGATCCAGCGCCAGTTGAAGGTACTGCCAACGGCGGACGTGGCCGGCGTGGCCTGGCGCGATTGCGGCGAAGTGATCCTGTGCGACACCGACGAGGAATTGCTGTCGGAGGCGGACCGGATCGCGTCCGAGCATGTGCAGGTGCTGACCAAGAATCCGCGCTGGTTCCTGGACCGGATGACCAATTACGGCGCCCTGTTCCTCGGCAAGCAGACCAACGTCGCCTATGGCGACAAGGTGATCGGCACCAACCACACTTTGCCGACGAAAAAAGCGGCCCGCTACACCGGCGGCCTGTGGGTCGGAAAATTCCTGAAAACCGTGACCTACCAGGAAGTCACCGACGAAGCCTCGGCGATGATCGGCGAATATTGCTCCCGACTATGCGCGATCGAAAATTTCGCCGGGCACAAGGAACAGGCGGATTTGCGGGTGCGTCGCTATGGCGGCAAGAACGCGGCCTAACGCGGGGGCTTCCACCCCCGCAGCAGCAACGCATTCCCCACCACGCTGACACTGCTCAGCGCCATCGCGGCACCGGCGATCACCGGGCTCAGATAGCCGGCCGCCGCGAGCGGAATGCCCAGCGCGTTATAGGCAAATGCCCAGAACAGCCCCTGGCGAATCTTCGCCGCGGTGCGCCGGGAAATGTCGATGGCATCCGCCACCAAACCGGGATCGCCGCGCATCAGCGTGATGCCGGCGCTCTCCATCGCCACATCCGTGCCGTTGCCCATGGCGATGCCGATATCGGCGGCGGCGAGGGCAGGGGCGTCGTTGATGCCGTCGCCGACCATGGCGACGATGTCGTCTCCGCGCTTCAACCGGGCGATTTCGACTGCCTTGTCGCCCGGCAGCAGGCCGGACAGCACCGTGTCGATGCCGAGCGCGGCAGCAACCGCCCGAGCCGCGCCCTCGCTGTCGCCGCTCAGCATGGCTGTCTTTACGCCCAGATCGTGCAGCCGGGCCACAGCGCGCGCGGCACCGGGCTTGGCGGTGTCGCTGAAGGCCAGCAGGCCGAACAGTCGCGGCGGGTGCAACTGACCAAGCCAGGAAATCGTGTGGCCGGTGGCTTCCAATGCGGACGCGCGCTCGCGCAACGGTGCGGTATCTATGCCGCTCTCGTTCATCAGTCGCTGATTGCCCAAAACGATTGCGGCGCCGTCCACATCGCCGGTAACGCCTCGCCCAGCCAGCGCGCGGAACGCTTCGGCGGTCGGAACCACGATGTCCAGCGCACCCGCGCGCGTCCGCACCGCTGCCGCCAAAGGATGCTCGCTGCCCGCCTGCAGGCTGGCAGCCAGCCGCAGCATCTCCGCTGCGCCGCCGGCGATCGGAAGAATATCTGCCAGCGCAGGCTTGCCTTCGGTCAGCGTGCCGGTCTTGTCGAATGCGACCAGGGTCACGTCATGCGCCCGCTCCAGCGCCACCGCGTCCTTGATCAGGATGCCTGCCCGCGCCGCCGCGCCGGTGCCCACCATGATGGCGGTAGGCGTGGCCAGGCCCAGCGCGCAGGGACAGGCGATCACCAGCACGGACACGGCGTGCAGCAGGCCGTCGCGCGGCGCACCGAAAAAGCCCCACCAGCCCAGGAATGTCAGCGCGGCTAGTCCCAGCACCACAGGCACGAACACGGCACTGACCCGGTCCACCAGCAACTGGATCGGCGCCTTCGTGGCCTGGGCGTCCTCCACCATGCGCACGATCCGCGCCAGCATGGTCTCGGCACCGATTGCCGTGGTCTCGATCGTCAGCAAGCCGTCGGTGTCAATCGCGCCGGCCACCGCGCGCGCGCCGGGAGCGGCTTCCACCGGCAGGCTCTCGCCGGTGATCATCGAGGCATCGATGGCGGCGATGCCCTCGACAATCCGGCCATCGACGGGAATGCGCTCGCCGGGCCGGACCAGCACGATGTCGCCGACGCGGACCTGGGCGATGGGAATGTCGGTCTCCGCGCCCTCGCGGCGCACCCGCGCCGTATCTGGCCGCAGCCGCATCAGCGCGCGGATGGCAGCGCCGGTCTGTCCCTTGGCGCGGCCCTCGAGGAACTTGCCCAGCAGCACGAAGGTCACGATCAGGGCGGAAGACTCGAAATACAGCGCCTCATGCCCATGCCCGGTCAGCAAGGACCAGCACGACAGGCCCCAGGCGGCGGAGGTGCCCAGCGCCACCAGCAAATCCATGTTCCCCGCGCCGGCGCGAACGGCCTTCCAGCCCGACAAATAGAACCGCGCGCCGAGCCAGAATTGCACCGGCGTCGCCAGGGCGAACTGCACCCATCCCCAGGCCATCGGCAAACGCACCCCGGCCATCGAGGCCAGCATGCCCAGCACCAACGGCGCGGACAGCGCAGCCGCCAGGAGGGCATGCCAGCGTTCCGTGGGGTCGACCGCTTTCGGTCCGCTTCGCGCGACGGCTGGCGTGGCCTCATAGCCAGCCTTTTGCACCGCCGCGATCAGGGCCTGCGTCGTGGCCGAGCCGTGAACGCGGGCGCGTTCGGTGGTCAGGTTCACCGAGGCGTCTTCAACGCCCGGCACGCGCTTCAAGGCGCGTTCCACGCGGCTGACGCAGGACGCACAGGTCATGCCGCCGATGTCCAGGTCCGTGTCGGTGGCCTGCTGCACGCTCATGTCCATGTCGTCTCTGGCCTCCGGGCCCTGTCCGCCCATATCATAGAGCCAATCACATGGTGGAGATGGCGCTTATGACCGAGAAAGCAACTTTGGGCGGTGGCTGCTTCTGGTGCTTGGAAGCAGTCTATAAGGATCTGCGCGGCGTCAGTGCGGTCATGTCCGGCTACTCGGCGGGCCACACGGAAAACCCCAGCTACAGGCAGGTCTGCTCCGGCGCCACCGGCCATGCCGAAGTGGTCCAGATCGATTTCGACCCGGCGGAAGTGTCCTACGAGGATCTGCTGCGTGTGTTTTTCTCCATCCACGACCCGACCACGAAGGACCGGCAGGGCAACGATGTCGGCACCCAGTACCGCTCGATCATCCTGACCCATTCGGACGCGCAGGCCGCAGCTGCCAAGGCGGTGATGCAGGAAGTCGTCGACCAGAAGGTATGGCCGGGCAAGCTGGTGACCGAGGTGGAGCCCTTGTCGGTGTTCTATCCGGCCGAGCCGGAACATCACGACTACTTCGCACGCAATCCCTTCACCGGCTACTGCCAGGCGGTCGTCGGACCGAAAGTGGCCAAGTTCCGCAAGACCTTCTCGTCGCGCCTGAAGAAGGCCGCCGCCGAATAGGGCCGCTTGCACTGGGCTGGCGGCCCGGTGCAGTTTGACGCATCGTTTTTGGGGGATACGCACCATGGATCTGAGTTTCACGCCGGCCGAACTCGCCTTTCGCGAAGAAGCGCGCCGCTTCTTCCGCTCGGAAATCCCCGAGGCGATACGGCAAAAGGTTCGCGACGGCGTCGAACTGACCAAGGAAGACATCGTCACCCAGCACCGCATCCTGAATGCGCGCGGCTGGGCCGTGCCGAACTGGCCGGTGGCCTATGGCGGG
>CAINEA010000554.1 GCA_903847525.1 uncultured Acetobacteraceae bacterium
ACCGTGGGTGTGGAGGATCTTCTTGGCGATATCTTCAGTCAGTTCTGCATAGGAAAATAGGAACGAGTTCCAAAGCTTCCGGCGTCGGAAGATGGTGGCCGAAACCTACGCCTGACGGCAATGCCATGTTCAGGCGGCTGCGGTCATCGTTTCGGCGATGCGGAAAGTCAGGGTGAATACGGCTCCGCCGGCAGCATCGTTTCGTACGCCAATATCACCGCCCATGGTTCGCATGGCGCCGTGGCAGATGGATAGCCCAAGGCCGGTGCTACTGTTGGGGCTTTTGGTTGTGAAGAACGGTTCGAAGATGCGTGGCAGAATTTCGTCGGGAACGCCGGTGCCGGTATCCGCCACGTGCAGCTGCACCGTGTCTTCGGCGGTGTTGGCGGAGAGTGTGATTTTGCGCTGGCCAACCGGCATTGAATTCAACGCGTCCCGCGCGTTCAGCAGGAGGTTGACGAGCACCTGTTCAATCCGGGTCGGCTGCCCGAGGATCAGAGGCAGCGTGACAGGAAGTTCCAGATGCAACTCGATCTGCCATTGCTGCAGCATTCCGCCGATCAGAGACCGGGCGCCATCGATCGCTACGGCGAGGGAGACCGGCTCCTCTCGCTCGGTATCATGACGGGTGAAGGCCTGCAGGTGTTCGACGATTTTCATGGCTCGGGTGGCCTGGGTCATCAGCCGCTCTAGGTTCTGCATGAGGTAGCCTCGGTTCGGGGCCGCCTTCTGTGCTTCCAGCACGGCATTTTCACCGGCCATGGTGATCAGGAACAGGGGTTGGTTGAGTTCGTGCGCTATGCCGGTTGCCATTTCACCGAGGGTGGAAAGGCGTGCGTTGATTTCCCGGCGTATGCGGTTTTGCCGTTCGTCGGAAATATCGATCAGCGTGCCGATATAGTCGAAGCTGCCGTCGGAGTGATGTCTCGTGGGATAGGCGTGGATGCGCAGCCATGTGGTCTGGCCGTCGCCACGGGCGCAGGCGACCTCCATGGTCGGAAAAGGTTTGTCGGCGCGCATTTGCAGAATGGCTTCGTGCACCCGGCGGCGATCCTCCGCCGATATTCGTTCAGTCAACCGGAAGGGATCAACAGCATCTGGAGGTGGGGGGCCCAGGACTTTCGCGGTGCCGGCAGAGTGGAACAGTGGTTCCAGCCGATCGTCGGCATGGCAACGCACGCGCACCACGGCAATCGGAAGATCGGACAGCAGGCTGTTCAATGTTTCATACGCGGCGCTGACGGAGGCGGTCTCGCCATCGATGCGGTTGCGCGTGATTTGTTCCCGCAGATGTACTTCCTGGGTAATTTCGGCGGTTGTCCCAACGCATTCCATGGCACCGTCAGCGTGACGCCGGATCGTTCGAGCGTGTGTGCGCACCCAGAAAATATCGTTCTTGTCGCGCAGCATTCGGAATTCGACGATATCCTGATCGGTCGCACGTAAACGGGTCAGGTGCTCCTGCATTATATGCCGGTCCTCCGGCAGGATCCGTGATTGGAAGGCGTCGGACTGAGACGGGTCTCCCGGTCCGGGGCCATAGACGGCCGTCGCGTTGGAACTCGTGAACAGCCTTGTGACCGAGCCTCCCGTTCCGATTAAGGAATGAAAAATAACAACGGGCAAGCCGGCAATGAGTGTGTTTATCTCTTCATAGGCGTGCGCCAGGTTTTGGGTTTCCAGGTCGATCCGCGCTTGGGTGATCTCCTCGCGCAGTTGGATTTCATCGTCGATGTTTTCCAGGCTGCCGACCGCCGTACCGCCGCCCTCGGGGTTGCGGCTCAGGTATCGGGCCGTGTGACGTACCCAGGTGAAACCGCCCTCCGGATTGGCCAAGCGATACTCCTGGATGGCGTGGCCGGTATCCCGAGCGCGCCGGCGGAAGGCGGCGACGATATCGCGATCTGCCGGTATCGCGTTGGACATCCAGAGGGCCGGTTCGGATCTGTTCAGTAGGTTCGGACCCAGTACAGCATTGGTATTCTTGCTGATATACGAAATAACATAGCTATCGTCTGGAAGAATCTCGCACTGGTAAATGGATGCGGGTAGACTCTCGATGCATTGCTCGATTGCCGCATGGGCAGCCTCGGTTGCATCTTGCCGGGCTTCGGCCAGCGCCAGGGCGACCCGGGTCCGTTGATGGGCGGACCGGCGCAGCATTAGGGCGGTGGTCAGGGCGGTGAGGAGAACGATCCCGGCCGCGGCGATGCGGATCAGCAGAACTTCCCGAGTGGCGGGCAGCATTACCGGCGCCGCATCTCGGCTCACAAGGATCGAGAGAGGCACTTCGCTGAGCCGGGCCCAGGCGGCGATAAAAGCCGGGTGGCCGGCGGTTTCCTGGTGGGCGGAGTGGCCGCGCGCATCTCGGCGGACCTGCGGCAACAGAAGGGATGCCTGACGATCCGCGGGCGGTGCGGGCGCACTGGCCAGGATGGTGCCATCGCTCAGGCGGATCAATCCAAGCCAACCATAGTCGGGCCCGCTTTGCTCGCCAGCCTGTCGTATAAGCTTTGCAATCGAACCGACATCAAGATCGAGCAGGACGGCGCCGGCCAATTTTCCGGAAGCGTCGTAGATCCCGCGAGCGACCGGGATAACAATGGACCCGGATGGTCCTTCGGTAAACGGTTCGCCGATCTCGATGATAGCCTGGCTCCGGTTCGCGGCTGTGTGGGCCTTGATGGCCTTGAAGAAACTCCGGTCCGCAATACTGCCCGAGCTGCCTGTCTGGTCCCGGGGTATGAGAAATTTGCCATCGGCGGCAACGATCCGGGTTCGGGCGAGGCCCAGCCCGCCCCGGTTCAATTGATCGGTCAGCTTGTCGTTATGCGCCGCCTCGGACGAGTCTTGCTGCCCGGTTGCGAGGCTGGCCTGGTAGTGTGCCATGGCGAGGGCGGTGAGCCCGGCATGGATCGGCAGTTGCAGTTCGTTAGCCACTGCGTCGCCGATCTTCTGGAGCTGCGCCAGAGCATCACGTTGATGGACTGTGAACCTCTGATCGGCGAATTTCTCCGCCCCCGCGAAGACGCCAAAGGCAAACGCCAACAACCCGAGGCCGAGGCCGAGATTGAAGTGTCGCGCGGCCGTGGGTCTTGCGGCTGAGTGATCCGGTCTGGGTAAAGACAGCGTGGGCGGCGTCATTCGTGCTGGGGTCCGGCGATTATGTTTGGCCTATCCACTCGTTTTCTAGGGCAAATGACTGCTTGTGTCGCGGTGGCGTTGCGGCGCGTCCCCAATATGCTCGTTTTAGTAGGCCCTCGTTTATCTTGGGTTCTCACGACACTTGCCCGCAAGGGACTCAGGACGTGCAGGTGGTCGAAGGTCGTTCTATAACGCGTTGCTGGGTTGATCGGTGCGAACTTCTATTTGAAACCCAAAGAAAACATTAATTATATCAGTTACTTGTCGAGTTCTTGGCATATGGAGGTCTTGGAGCGAATGGTTGGGCGGTTCGATGTTGTGATCGTTGGCGGAGGACATGCTGGCTGTGAGGCGGCAGCGGCCGCGGCCCGGATGGGGGCGCGGACATTGCTGCTGACCCATCGGTTGGCGACGATTGGCGAGATGTCCTGCAATCCCGCGATCGGCGGTATCGGCAAGGGGCACCTGGTGCGGGAGATCGACGCGCTGGATGGGGTCATGGGCCGGGCCGCGGACCTTGCTGGCATCCATTTCAAACTGCTCAACCGGAGCAAGGGTCCGGCCGTGCGGGGGCCTCGGGCCCAGGCGGACCGGGGGCTGTACCGCCGGGCGATGCAGTCGCTACTGGCGGAGACGCCGGGACTGGAGCTTCGCGAAGGGGCAGTGGAGGATCTGGAGATCGGTGCTGACGGTAGGTTGGCGGCGGTGATCTGCGCGGACGGAACGCGCGTGGCCTGCGGCGCCGCGGTGCTGACGGCCGGCACGTTTCTTCGCGGTGTCATCCACATCGGCGACAGCCAAACTCCGGCGGGCCGTGTTGGGGAAGCGCCGTCGGTCGGGCTGGCGCAGACCCTGGCGCGGTTGAATCTGCCGCTCGGCCGCCTGAAGACCGGCACTCCGCCACGGCTTGATCGTGCCTCGATCGACTGGGAAGGTCTGCCGGCCGACCATGGTGACGCCGTGCCGGAACCGTTCAGCACGATGACCGCGGAAATCGCTAATCCGCAGATCGAATGCCGGATCACGGCGACCACGCCGGCCACCCATGCGATCATCCGGGCCAACCTGCACCGCTCCGCGGTCTATGGAGGGGGAATTTCCGGTGTCGGCCCGCGGTATTGCCCGTCGATCGAGGATAAGGTGGTGCGCTTTGCTGAGCGTGAGCGACACCAGATCTTCCTGGAGCCGGAGGGTCTGGACGATCCGCTGGTTTATCCCAACGGTATCTCCACCAGTCTGCCGGCGGAAGTGCAACTGGCAATCCTGGCCAGTATCCCGGGGTTGGAGCACGCCAGGATGGTACGTCCCGGTTATGCGGTGGAATATGATTTCGTGGATCCCCGCGCTTTGGCGCCTTCGTTGGAAGTTCGGGCGTTGCCGGGGCTTTTTCTGGCCGGGCAGGTGAATGGCACCACCGGATACGAGGAAGCGGCAGCCCAAGGCCTGATGGCTGGGCTGAACGCCGCACGATTAGCGGGTGGGTCGGCGGCGGTAACGCTGGACCGGTCGGAGGCTTATATCGGCGTGCTGTTGGATGATCTGACCACGCAGGGCGTAAGCGAGCCGTACCGCATGTTCACTTCGCGCGCGGAGTTCCGGCTGACGCTGCGAGCGGATAACGCCGACCTTCGGCTGACGGAACGGGGCATTGAATGGGGCTGCGTTGCTAGTGAGCGGGCTGCGTCGTTCGCGACGCATCGGAGTAAGGTGGAAACGGGGCTGGAGCGTGCCCGGTCCGAGGGGGCCAACCCAACAGCGCTACAGCGCGCGGGCATCTCCATTCGGGCGGATGGCAAGTGGCGCTCGGTGCTTGAGCTGCTTGGGCATGCCATGGTGGAGCCCGAGGCTGTGGCGGATGCGTTCCCCTGGCTTCTGGATTTGACCCCGCGGGCCTTGGCGCAGGTTCAAACCGAAGCGCGATACGCCGGGTACCTGCATCGACAGAACGCGGATATTCGCAGTTTCCGCCGTGAGGAAGGCGTTTCTCTGGAGGGTATGGACTTTTCCGCGATCGGCGGTTTGTCGACGGAATTGCGTTCCAAATTGGATCTGCATCGGCCAAGCTCGTTGGGAGCGGCATCGCGGATCCAAGGCATGACGCCGGCTGCCTTGGGGGCCATCACGGCGCATTTGCGCAAGCGGTCGTCCAGCCGTGCAGCTTAAGGTGTTTCACGTGAAACACCCCCTCGCCTCTCACATCCGGTGTTTCACGTGAAACACCAGCGCTCCGGTATCAGCGACGGGATCGTCGAAGCGGCCCAGTTATCGGCGTCCGCGGTCGCGGCCCTTGACCGCTTTGCCGGACTTCTGCTGCGTTGGAACCGTACGGTCAATCTGATTGCGCGTAACGACGAGCCCAATTTATGGGATCGTCATATTGCCGACTCGCTGCAGCTTGTCCCGCTCCTGCCCCCCTCCCCTACCCGGGCTATCGATCTTGGATCTGGCGGTGGATTGCCCGGCTTGGTGCTTTGCATCGCTACCGGCATCCCATTCGACCTCATTGAATCAGACCAGCGGAAATGCGCCTTTCTGCGCGAAGCCGCGCGGATCGCTGGTGCCCCTGCGACAATTCATGCCACCCGGATCGAAGCGGCCAATGTGGCGCCGGCGCCGCTGGTCACGGCCCGTGCCTTGGCGCCATTGCCGGCATTGTTGGCCCTGGCCGCCCGGCTTTTGGTGAAAAGCGGCGTGTGCTTGTTCCTGAAGGGCGCGAATGCCGATGCTGAATTGACGGCAGCCTCGGCTGGGTGGCACATGCGCTCAGAGCGCTTTCCCAGCCGCACAGCCCCCAGCGCCAGTATCCTCCGGATCAGTGATATTTCCGTTGTCGATCCCCCAGTCTGACTCCGATGTACAGCGAGGGATCGCACGG
>CAINEA010000555.1 GCA_903847525.1 uncultured Acetobacteraceae bacterium
AGACTCGGCAAGGTCTCGGTAGGGCCTCCTTGCATTCCCAAACAATGGATGGATTCCCAAGGGTCGCCTTTGGCGGGGGTCGAGGGGGCAGAGCCCCTCGCCTTGCTTCCTTCACCCGATGACCTGTGACATGCGCCCGGTTCGCTTGCGCTCGTGCCACTCTGGGGACATCGTTCCCACCAAGAGCAAACGAACCGGGGGACTTCCATGCCATTGAGATTGTTGCGCGTGGTGGAGGTAGGTGGATTGCCGGCGGGCGCGTACTGCGCCCGGCTGCTGGCGGATTTCGGCGCGGACGTGATCCGCATCGAGCCCCCGGGTGGCGATCCGGCCCGCTTGCATGCGCCGCTGGTCGAGGGCGGGGATGATAATTCGGTTGGCGCCTGGTTCGCCTTTCTGAATTTCGGCAAGTCGAGCCTGCTGCTGGACCCGGCGAAGGAGGCGGACCGGGCCCGGCTGGCGGCTTTGATTGCCGATGCGGATGTCTGCATCGATGCGATGGGCGCGGCGCAAGGCTGGGGCGAGGTCCTGACTGGAGCGGCCGCGGCGCCGGGGGCGTGCGTGCATGCCGGGGTGAGCTGGTTCGGGCAGAGCGGGCCGTATCGCGATTTCGTTGCCAGCGATGCGGTTTGCCGCTCGTTGGCTGGGATGATCAAGCTGGTCGGGCCGGCGGAAGGCCCACCGCTCAATGCGCCAGACTACCATGCCGGCATCATCGGCGGCCTGGCCGCATATTCCGCCGTTCTGGCGGCGCTGCACGCGCGCGGTGTAACGGGCGTCGGCACCCAGCTGGATGTGAGCGTGCAGGAGGCCTGTATCGCGCTGGTCGATCTGCCGGCATCCGAATCCTGGCTGCGGGGGGCGGGCTATCGCCGCGAGGGCATCAACCGGTTTCCGCCGACATTTCCGGTGGGCATCTATCCCACCGCCCACGGCTGGCTGGGCGCGACCTTGGTGACGCCCGCGCAGTGGCGGGGCTTCTGCAGAATGCTCGGCCTGGATGACCTGGCCGATGATCCCGGCCTGACGACCAGCGTCGAGCGTCTTCCGCGAGCCGAGGAGATCGAGGCGCGCATCGGCCCGAAGCTGATGGAACGCCCGGCGCGCGAGTGGTTTCGCCGCGGGCTGGAACTGCGGTTGCCGCTGGTGGAGGTGCCGGATCTGGACACGGTGCTGCGAAGCGAGGTGTTTCGCGCGCGTGGGGCGATCATCCCGGTGCGCGTCGGCGGCCGTGTGGTGGAGGCGCCCGGACCGCCGATGCGCCTGACCGTCACGCCGCCGCGGCCGGGCGGCGATCTGCCGGCGCCCGGGGCGGGAGCGGCTGAGTTTTCCCGCGAAAGAATACCGCTGCCCGCACCCGCTTCGGTGGCCGGCAGGCTGCCGCTGGAAGGGGTTCGGATCGTCGATCTGTCGATGGGCTGGGCCGGGCCGCTGTGCACGCGCCATCTCGCGGATCTCGGCGCCGATGTGGTGAAGGTGGAGGCCTGCCGCTATCCGGATTGGTGGCGCGGCACCGATATGCGTCCGGCCGCGCTGGAACAGCGCCTGTATGAAAAGACCGGCCGGTTCAATGCGCTGAACCGCAACAAGCGCGGCATCAGCCTGGATCTGACCTCGGCGGATGGGGTGCGTATCCTGAAGCAGCTGGTGGCGACGGCGGATGCGGTGGTGGAGAATTACTCCACCGGCGTTCTGCCGAAGCTGGGTCTGGATTATCCTCGGCTGCGCGAGGTGAACCCTTCGTTGGTGATGATCTCCATGTCGGGGTTCGGGGCCGGCGGGCTGGGCGCGTGCGACGATTGGAAGGAGTGCCGGGCCTATGGTTCCACGCTGGAACAGGGCTCGGGGCTGCCGCTGCTGGTGGGGCGGCCAGGCGATCCGCCGATGATGGGCAATTCGGCCTTTGGCGATGCGATCGGCGGCTACAACGCCTTGGCTTCGGTGCTGACGGCATTGTTCCACCGGCAACGAACCGGACAGGGCCAGCATATCGACCTGTCGCAGGTGGAATGCATGCTGGTGATGACGGCGCCGTGGATGATGGCGCGTTCGGCGGGCTCGGTGGTGCCGGAGCGCGATGGAAACCGCCATCCGCAGTTCGTGCCGCAGGGCGCCTTCCGCTGCGAGGGCGCGGACGAGTGGGTGATGCTGACGGTGACCGATGATGCCATGTGGCGGCGCCTGTGCCGGCGGATCGGGCGGCCCGATCTCGCCGAACGCCTGCCACATGCGGCGGATCGGAGGGAACGGATCGACGAGGTGGAAGCGGCGATCGGCAACTGGACCGAGACGCGCGATCCGGACACCGCAATGGCCGAATTGCAGGCGGCCGGGGTTGCGGCCGGGGTGGTCCGCGGCCCACTGGAACTGCTGGACGATCCGCACCTTGCCGAGCGCGGGTTCCACCGCATGGTGGAGCGCGACTTTATCGGCCGGCACCCCCAGCCATCGACCGGGTGGCGGGAGGGGCCGGCACCCTATCCGGTGCGCTGGGCGTCGCCGACGCTGGGGCAGTTCAACGCGGAGGTGCTGGGTGAGTTGGCCGGGCTGGACGCGGCGGAACTGGCGCGGCTGCAGGCCGCCGGCGTGATCGGCACGGAAGTGGTGGCGGGGTAGGGGAAGCACGATGCGCGCGGGTCTGTTCATCAGCCTGGAAACGGAAACCCGTTTCGATATCGAGGAGCACCTGGGGTCGATCAAGGAGCAGGTGCTGACGGCCCGGGATGCCGGGTTCGATGGGCTTTGGTTCCCACAGCATTTCGTGGTGGGGCCGAACATGCGCCAGTTCGCGGCCTCGCCGATCATGGGGTACTTGGCACAACTGTCCGGCGGCATGCGGATGGGAACGGCGGTACTGCTGCTGCCGATGCTGAACCCGGTGCTGCTGGCCGAGGAGGCCGCCACGCTCGATCATCTGACGGATGGCAAGTTCGTGCTCGGGGTCGGGCTAGGGTATCGCGACAGCGAGTTCAACGCGATGGGGATCGAGCGGAAATCCCGCGTGCCGCGTTTCCGGGAATACGTGCAGGCGATGCGCCTGCTGCTATCGGGCGATCACGTCACCTTTCACGGCAAATACATCAAGCTGGACGATGTCAGCGTAAGCCTGCGACCGCGCAATCCGGCGGGGCTGCCGATCTGGATCGGCGGCACTGTGCCGGAGGCGGTGAAGCGCGCGGCGGAACTGGGCGATTCCTGGCAAGGTGCGGGCGCGATGTCGATGGACGAGATGAAGCAATGGTGGGGGTTGTTTCATCAGACCCGTGTCGAACTCGGCAAGCCGTTGGATTACGTACGCCAGATTTCCCGGGAGTGTTTCTGCGGCCCGTCGATGCAGGCGGCCATCGAGATGGCGAAGGGGCCGATCTCGGCGAAGTACACCCGTTACGCGAGCCATGGTTTCGGCGGGTTCGACGGCGCGGACGGCGATGCTTCGTTCCGCCAGTTCGCGCAGGACCGTTTTGTGGTTGGCGATGAGGCCTATGTGCGCGATGAGTTGCAACGCTATCGCGACGAGCTCGGCGCCACGGAGTTTCGCTTTCGCATGTACTGGCCAGGGTTGGCGCAGGACGAGGTGCTGGCGAGCATCCGGCGTGTCGGCCGCGTGATGGCATCGCTCTGACCCGCCTTGACCGGACGTGCTTGACCGGACGGGCCCGCTTCGGCACGACTTGCGCATGAGCAGCAATCCGTTTTTCGAGCCCTGGACCACTCCCTTCGGCATGACGCCGTTCGACCGTATCCGCCCCGAGCATTGTCCGGAGGCGCTGGAGCGGGGCATGGCCGAGCATTTGGCCGAGATCGACGCGATCGCCGCCGATCCGTCGGCTCCGACCTTTGCCAACACCATCGAGGCGCTGGAGCGCAGTGGCCGGTTGCTGCAGCGGGTCAGCAATGTGTTCGGCAATCTGGTGGCCAGCCTCGGCACACCGGAACTGGAGGCGATCGACCTCGATTTCGCGCCGAAACTGGCGCAGCACGGCATGCGCGTGGCGCTCAATCCCGGCCTGTTCGCCCGAGTGGACGCGCTGTTCGGCAAGCGTGCGGCATTGGGTCTGGCGCCGGATGCGCTGCGGCTGCTGGAGCGGCGGCATCTGGGCTTCGTGCGCAATGGCGCCCGGCTCGGCGAGGCGGACAAGGCGCGCATGTCGGCGATGTCCGAGCGGCTGGCGACGCTGCACACGCAATTCGGCCAGAACGTCGTGCATGACGAGAAGGAATGGCACCTGGCCCTGGCCGAGGCCGATCTGGCGGGCTTGCCCGAGTTCGTGCGCGAGGGTGCCAGGCAGGCGGCGGCGGAGCGGGGAATTGAGGGCTATGCGATCACGCTGGGGCGTTCGTCGATCGAGCCGTTCCTGACCTTTTCGACCCGCCGCGATCTGCGGCGGTCGGCCTATCTCGCCTGGATCGCGCGCGGCGAGCATCCCGGCCCACACGATAACCGCGTGCTGATCCCGGAGATTCTGGCGCTGCGGCTGGAGCGCGCGAGGCTGCTGGGGTATCCGACCTATGTCGAGTTCCGCATGGCGGACACGATGGCGGCGTCGCGGGAAAATGTCGCGCGGCTGACGGACGAGGTATGGGCGGCGGCGAAGCACCGCGCGGCGGCGGAGCGCGACCGGCTGCTCGAAGTGGCGCGCGAGGACGGGATCAATGACGCCATCGAGCCCTGGGACTGGCGGCATTATGCCGAGCGGGTGCGCCAGGCCGAGTTCGCGATCGATGAGGCGGAGTTGAAGCCGTATTTCGTGCTGGAGAACATCCAGCAGGCGGCATTCGATACCGCTGCCCGGCTGTTCGGCCTGCGCTTTCTCGCCCGGCCGGACATCCCTGGTTACCATCCGGATATGCGTGCCTGGGAGGTGCAGGATGAGCAGGGCCATGTCGGGGTGTTCCTGGCCGATAACTATGCCCGGTCCGGTAAGCGTTCCGGTGCCTGGATGAGCAGCTATCGCGACCAGGAGGCAATGGATGAGGCGGTGTCGCCGATCATCGTCAACAACAACAACTTTTCCCGCGGGACGCCGACGCTGCTGAGCTTCGATGACGCGGAGACATTGTTTCACGAATTCGGCCATGCGCTGCATGGGCTGCTAAGTCGGGTGCGGTATCCGTCGCAGTCCGGCACGTCGGTGCGGCGTGATTTTGTCGAGTTCCCGTCGCAGATCTATGAACATTGGCTGGCGGTGCCGGACACGCTGCGCCGCTACGCGCGCCATCATGAGACCGGGGAGGCGTTGCCGGAGCCGTTGCTGCAGCGGCTGTTGTCGGCACGTAATTTCAATCAGGGCTTTGCCACGGTGGAGTATACGGCCTCGGCGGTGCTGGACATGGCGCTGCATGCGCATCCGGACCCGGCTGGGCTGGACGTGGCGGCATTCGAGCGGGAGGTGCTGGCGGGCATCGGCATGCCGCCGGAAATCGGTGCCCGGCACCGGCCGACCCATTTCCAGCATCTGTTCGCCGGGGCGGGTTATGCCGCCGGATATTATTCGTATCTGTGGGCCGAGGTGCTGGACGCGGACGGCTTCGGCTGCTTCGAGGCTGCCGGCGATCCGTTCGACCCGGCGGCTGCGGCGCGGTTGCGGCGGATATTGGAGGCCGGGGATACGCGCGATCCGATGGAGTTGTATGTGGAGTTTCGCGGTGAGCAGCCGCGGACCGAGGCGCTGCTGCGCCATCGCGGGCTGCTGGCGATGGCGGAAGGCTAGGCTCTGGACCCTGCCCGCGATTGGGGTTGATCCCGGGTAGCCCTGAAGCCAGATACCGGGAAGCGTTTTGAGGGTGGATCGCATGCCGGTCGGGTTTTCGTTCGATAACAGTTACAGCCGCTTGCCGGGGCATTTCTATGCGCGGCTGGACCCGACGCCGGTGGCGGCGCCGCGGATGGTGCGGGTAAATGCCGGTCTGGCGGCCAGCCTGGGGCTGGATGAGGATGAACTCGCAAGCCCCGAGGGGCTTGAGATTCTGGCCGGCAACCGCGTGCCGGAAGGGGCGGCGCCGATGGCGCTGGCCTATGCCGGGCACCAGTTCGGCAATTTCGTGCCGCAGCTCGGCGACGGGCGGGCGGTGCTGCTCGGCGAGGTGATCGGCCGCGATGGCGTCCGGCGTGACGTGCAGTTGAAAGGCTCCGGGCCGACGCCATATTCGCGCCGCGGCGACGGAAGGGCGGCGCTGGGGCCGGTGCTGCGCGAATATATCATCAGCGAGGCGATGGCCGCCTTGGGTGTTCCGACCACGCGGGCGCTGGCGGCGGTGATCACCGGCGAGGATGTCTGGCGCGAGACGGTGCTGCCAGGTGCGGTGCTGACGCGCGTCGCAGCGAGCCATATGCGCGTCGGCACATTCCAGTATTTTGCCGCGAGGGGCGATACGGACGCGGTGCGCCAGTTGGCGGATTATGCGATCGCCCGGCATTATCCCGAAGCGGCGCAGGCGGAAAATCCCTACCGCGCCCTGCTGGCCGGGGTGGCGGGGCGGCAGGCGGAGCTTGTTGCGCGCTGGCTGCTGATTGGTTTCATCCATGGGGTGATGAACACCGACAACAGCTCGATTTCCGGAGAAACGATCGATTACGGGCCGTGCGCGTTTCTGGATGCCTATGAGCCGGGCAAGGTCTTCAGCTCGATCGATCAGGCGGGGCGATATGCCTATGCCAACCAGCCGCACATGGCGGCGTGGAATGTGACACGGCTTGCCGAGGCGTTGCTGCCGTTGCTCGATCCTGACGAGGATGAAGCGGTGGTGGCGGCGGAGCAAGTGCTGGCCGGTTTCGGGCCGGCGTTCGAATCGGCGTATTTCAGTGGACTGCTGCGCAAGATCGGAATTTCTGCGGAACAGGAGGGCGACCGGGCGCTGGCGCAGGATCTGCTGAAGCGGATGGCCGAGAACGGGGCTGATTTCACCCTGACCTTTCGCCGGCTCTGCGACGCGGCGGCGGAACCGCAGGGGGATTCCCCGGTGCGGGAATTGTTTGCCGATGGGGCGGCCTATGATGCCTGGGCCGGGGTTTGGCGGGCGCGGTTGCACAACGAAACGACCGGCGCGCAGGCCATCGCGGCCGCGATGCGGGCGGTCAATCCCGCGTTCATTCCTCGCAACCATCTGGTGGAGGAAGCCCTGAACGCGGCGATCGAACGCGACGATTTCGCGCCGTTTGAGCAACTGCTGGAAGTATTGTCACGGCCGTTTGACGACAATCTCGCTTTCGCGCGATACGCTTTGCCGCCTCAGCCGGAACAGCGCGTGCTCCGGACGTTTTGCGGCACCTGATCGCGACGGGCGAGTCTGTCCAGCGTGATCAACCCGGACTTTCGCGATGACTGCACAATTTCTTCCATAACTCGACTGAATCTGGCAACCTTTATGAGCCTGACCGGGGGACCGTTCGCTATTTGAGGGTGGAACGTTCGGCGAGGATTTTGGGTCATGAGCGTCTCGTTGTTCACTTCGGGATCGGCGGGCCAGAGCAGCTGGATCGCGCTACTGCTACTCGGCACCGTGTTGGCTGGCTGCGCGGAGTTTCCCGACGCGCAAGAGCCAGACGATTGTAGCCTGCAGCACCAGGTCGCAATCGAGGTGACGATGACGCGCAACGTTCCGGTCGTTCCCGCGATCATCAATGGCCAGCAGGCGCGACTGGTCCTCGATACCGGATCGACGCGCACCGTTCTCAGCTCGAATGGCGTTCAGCGCCTGCAACTGCCCCTCGACTGGAGGATGTTCACGGTCAGTTCGGGCATCGGCGGCAGCGAGCGCAAGCCGCTGCCTGATGTGAAGACCCTGGCCATCGGCGGATTCGCGATCCGGGAGCCGGCGCTCGGCGGCGGCACGGTCCCTTGGCCGTTTAAGTCGCCGCCACCGGACGGCAGGCTCGGCAATGACATCCTCGCGCAGCACGATGTCGATCTAAATCTGGGGCGCGGACGCATGAACTGGTATCGGGCGCGGCGATGTGAACAGGCGACGCCTGCCTGGATGGAGCCACACGCCGTCCTGCCAATGCGGCGCGGGGAAGCGGCGCGTGGCCTGTTCACCATACCGGTGGAGATTGACGGCCAAACCCTGACCGCGGCGGTCGATACCGGCGCGGAATTTACAGCGATTGGAACGCGCGCCGCCACGTCGCTCGGGATTACTGGCGAGATGCTTGACCAGGACCGCAAGGCTACCGTGATCGCCATTGGCGGGAACGCGCCAGGCGCGCATTTGCATCGCTTCCGGCTGATGAGCGTTGGCGGGATTGCCATGACCGAGCCGGATCTACTGGTCCTCAACCTGCCGCCAGAGGCCGGCGATATGCTGCTCGGGGCCGATTTTCTGCGGCGACACCGGGTGTGGTTTTCCTATGCGGCGCGGCGAATGTTTATCTCGCGTGGCCCGGGGTGAGAGACGAGGCTGGCCGGCCTGGCTTCTCACCGAGGAAATGCGGCATCAGGCCCCGACACGCTGCAGCCATTCGCCAGCGCGGGCGACGGCGTCGCGGGCCTTTTGCACCATGGTCGTGGCGCGCAGGAAGCCGTGCACCAAGCCGGGGTAGGTTTCGGTCTCCACCGCCACGCCGGCTTTCCGAAGCTTGGCGGCGAAGGCCTCGCCCTCCGAGCGCAGCACGTCCAGTTCCGCCAGCAGGATCAGCGTGGGCGGCAAACCCCGAAGATCGGCGCGCATCGGCGCGGCCCAGGGGTGCGCGCGGTCGGCTTCGTGCGGCACGTAGACGGACCAGTAGAATGCCATCCGTTCCTTCGTCAGGCCGAAGCCGGTCTCGAATTCCTGGTAGCTCGGCGTGTTCAGGGTGCTGTCGCAGACCGGATAGGTGGCCAGGATCGCCTTGATCGCCGGGCCGCCCTGGTCGCGTAACATCAGCGTTGTGCCGAGTGCGAGATTGGCGCCGGCGCTGTCACCGCCGATCAGGATGCGGGTCGGATCCAGGCCCCATTCGGCGCCGTGCTCGGCGACATGGCGGACCACGGCGGCGGCTTCCTCGATGGCCTGGGGGAACTGCGCTTCGGGTGAAAGGGTGTAGTCCACGCTGATCACGGAGACCTCGCCGGAAGCGGCGAGTTCGCGGCAGATCCGGTCATGTGTGTCGATCGACATCCAGACCCAGCCGCCGCCGTGCAGATAGACCAGCGTGGGCAGGATCTTGTCGGTGCGCGGACGATAGATGCGACAGAGGATGCGCCGGCCCCGGCCCATGACCCAGCGATCCTGAGTCTCGGCCATTTCCGGACCGCCCTGGGCATATGGCAGGTTCAGCAACTCGTTCACGCGCCGATGCGGACCCAACGGTTGCACGGGCTGAACCGGCGGATATTTGGCAGCCTCTGCGTCGAATTTCTGCTGGTTGGCGACCATCTCCGGATCCCAACGCGACCGATCGTTCATTCGACGTCCCTCCTGCGTGTGCGCGTGGAATGCAACCCCACTCCGCTTCCTTTGGCAATGTGGCGGTGGCCGGGATGAGGTAGTTTTCTGGTCAATGAACGGAACGTCCTGCGCTGTTTCTCCCGCCGTGCTGAAGACGGTCCGCCGGCGCGCGATTCTGTGCGTGCTGGGGGCGTCGGCGGCGTTTTCCCTGACCGCGGCCCTGGTCAAGAGCCTCGGCACCGGCATTCCCACGATCGAGATCGTGCTGTTCCGCAGCCTGGTGGCATTCGTAGTGATCGGTCCGATGCTGGCACGCCAAGGCGGGTGGCGTACGCTGAGGAGCCAACGTCCGCTCAGCCATGCCTTGCGGACGGTTTATGGTTTCTTCGGCATGGTCACATCGTTTTACGGCTACCGGATGCTGCCGCTGGCGATGGTGACCGCACTGGGATTCGCCATGCCGCTGTTCCTGACGGTGCTGTCGGTGCCCCTGCTTGGGGAGCGCGTGGGATGGCGGCGGGCGACCGCGATCCTGGTTGGGTTTGCCGGCGTCGTGGTGATGGTGCGGCCCTGGCACGGAGGGCTGGGTGACGATCCGACAGCCTTGGGGGCCGTGGGCTTCGTGGTCGCCGGCGTCGTGGCCTGGGCGCTGGCGATGATCTCGATTCGCAAGATGGGACGCAGCGGCGAGTCCAACGTAACCATCGTGGCGTGGTTTAGCCTGGGATGTGCTGCCATCGCCGCGGCTGGGTCGATACCGGTCTGGGTGACGCCGGATCTGCTGCAACTGGCCGCGCTGGTGGGGGTGGGCATCATCGCCGGCGTTGCCCAGCTATTGATGACCGAGGGCTACCGTACCGGAGAGACGACTTTGGTCGCGCCGTTCGAATACAGCGCCATCCTGTACACCACGCTGCTCGGCATGTTCCTGTGGGGCGAGTTGCCGGATGTCTGGAACATACTGGGCATCGCGATCGTGGTGGCGTCGGGGATGTATATCTATCGGCGGGAAGTCACGCTGGGATTGAAGCGTTAGATTATGGCGAGCAATTTGATTAGCCAAAGGACGCTTCGCGATTCCAGTCAGGCTGATATCGCTCTAAACGATCAATCCGGCGATCGCGATGGTCAGCAAACCCAGGACCAGGTTGACCAGGATCAGCTTGCGGATGGTGTTCGCCGCTTCGGGCCGGCTGGCCGGATCGGTACGGAAGCGCTTCCAGGGGCCGACGAAGATCCAGATGAACACCGCCGCCATGATCAGGCCGACCAGATGCATGACGTGGATGAACGGGTCGGCGTCGGCGAAGCCGCCGTACATGCCGAACAGCATGAAATAGCCGCTCAGCAGGACCAGCGGCATGGCGTGCCAGACGATCAGGAAGAAGCGCTTGAATACCTGCCCATGCAGCGCCAGGCGTTGCGGCGGCTCCAACACGGCCAGGCTCGGGCGCAGAACCAGCAGGGCAAAAAACATGCCGCCCACCCAGATAACCGCACCCAGCAGATGGATGGCCTTCGCGATGGCCAGGATCATTTTGCTTCCGCTCCTTCGATGATTTCCGCCAGCAAAGCCTGCAATTCCGTCGCGGCCAGCGAGCGGGGGGCGGTTTCCGTTACTCCTAGCCCGGCCGCGAAGGCATTGGCGAATCCAGCCCGATTGCCGAGCACGGCGGAGCATAGCCGGAAACCTTGCCGTGCAATCTCGGCCTCGACCGTGCTGCGCAGCTTGGACGCCTTGGGCGTGCGGTTTAGTACAAGGACCGCACGGCGTTTTTCCGCCAGGGCCAGCTTCAGTGTGCCCTCGGCGGCCCAGAGATCGGGCGGGCTGGGCTGCACCGGCACCACGACCAGGTCGGCGCTGCGAATGGCCAGGCGGGCATCGGTGTCGATCTGCGGCGGGCTGTCGATCAGGACGACATCATGGCTGCGTTTGAGTTTTTCCAGCTCGGCGGCCAGGCGCCAGCCGGAAACCTGTGACAGATGGATTTCAGCCGGGGCGTTGGCGCGGGCGATGCGCAGCGCATGCCAGCGCGACAGGCTGCGTTGCGGGTCGATGTCCAGCAATGCGACGCGCCGGTCCGCGGCAAGGGCGGCGGCGAGGTGGGCGGCCAGGGTGGTTTTGCCGGCGCCGCCCTTTTGCTGGGCGACCGTGATCACGATGGCCATCGGCTGCGACTCCATTGCTGCGCTGCAGCACCGTATCTGATCAGAAGCGGGAAGGGGATACCAATCCGGGATCGATCGAGGGTGCCTTGCCGCCCATCAGTTCGGCCAGCAGCCGGCCGGAGCCCGCCGAAAGCGTGAGGCCGAGGGGACCATGGCCGGTGCAGGCCCACAGGCCCGGGATGTTGGTCTGTCCGACGATGGGGCGTCCATCCGGAGTCATGGGGCGCAGCCCTGTCCAGGCTTGCGCCTGCGTGTAGTCGCCGCCATCGGGGAAGGCACGGCGCATGGCCGTCAGCAGGGCATTGGTGCGCGCAGGGGGCAGGGTTCGGTCGAGGCCGGCGAATTCCAGCGTGCCGGCGGCGCGCAGCCGGTCGCCGATGCGGGCGTAGACGATCTTTTCGAATTCGTCGGTCAGCGCCACCCGGGGGGCGGCGTTGTGGCCGCCGACCGGCACGGTGATGGAGTAGCCCTTGCCGGGATAGACCGGCAGTTTCACGCCGAGCCCGCTCAGCAGGCCGGGGGAGTAGGAGCCGGCTGCGAGTACGACAGCGTCGGCCGGGAGCAGCTCCGTGCGGGTCTGCACACCGAGTACGCGCCCGCCTTCCGTGACGATGGCGTCGGCGGTCACGCCGTAATGGATCAATACGCCGGCATTGATGCAGTGGCCGGCCAGGGCGGCGGCGAATTTATGCGTGTCGCCGGTTTCGTTGGCCGCGGTATAGACGCCGCCGGCATAGATGTTGCCGCTGCTGGCGAGTGCCGGTTCGATCGCCAGCACTCCTTTGGCGTCCAGCACCTGCGGATCCAGCCCGACCTGACGCCAGAGCGCCATCTTGCCGGTGAGCGTGTCCAGTTCCGCTTCACTGCGCACGAGGTTCAGGATCCCGGAGGGGTTGCGGTCACGCGGCAGGTCGAGCCGGGAATCGAGCTCGGCGAGCGCGGCACGGCTATGGGCGGCGAGGCGCTGCACGGCCTCGGTGTTGGCGGCCGACCGGTCGGCTCGGCACTCCTTCAGGAAACGCACTGCCCACGGCAGCAGGCGCCAGTCCGGCATGCCGAAGCCGTTAAGGGTCAGTTTGATCGGGGCATCCGCCTGGCCGAGCCATTTCAGCACCTTCAGCGGCACGCCAGGCGCGGCCCAGGCCGATGCGTTGGTGCCGGAGACATGGCCGCCATTGGCGAAGCTGGTTTCCGTCGCCGGGCCGGATGCCCGGTCGATGATGGTTACGTCGTGTCCGTCTGCCCGCAGATGCCAGGCGGCGGCGATTCCAACGACCCCGGCACCGATGATGACGACATGCATCCAGTTAGTCTGGCACACTGTGGGGATGAAATTCGATAGCGACTGGGAAAAGGACGTTTTTCAACGTCCGGAACTGCTGACACCCGAACAGATGGGGCGGGCCGATGCGCTGGCGCCCGGACTGGGGGCGCAGGGGCAGCAGTTGATGGAGCATGCAGGCCGGGCGGTGGCGCGGGCGATCCGGGCCCGGCTGCCTCCATGCCGCACGCTGGTGCTCTGCGGTCCCGGTAACAATGGCGGCGATGGCTATGTGATCGCGCGATATTTGCAGCTGGAAGGCTGGCCGGTGGCGGTCGCTGCTTTGGCGCCGCCGAGGGAGGGGACGGATGCCGCCTGGGCAGCTTCTGAGTGGCATGGACCGGTGGCGGCGTTCTCCCCGGCGGAGGCAGCGCGGGCGGCGCTGGTGGTGGATGCGGTGTTCGGCGCCGGCCTGGCGCGGGACGTCGAGGGGCTGGCTGCGGAAACCCTGGCGGCGTCAGCGAGAATTGTTGCGGTGGATGTGCCGAGCGGCCTGGATGGCGCGTCCGGGGCGACACGTGGCTTCGCCCCGCAAGCCATTCTGACCGTGACATTCTTCCGGCTGAAGCCGGGGCATATGCTGCTGCCCGGGCGTCGGCTCTGCGGGGAACTGGTGCTGGCGGATATCGGCCTGCCTGCGGCGGTGCTGGGGCAGATCCGGCCGAATTGCCGCATCAACCTGCCCAGCCTGTGGCGCGTGCCCGCGTTGCGGGAGGACGGGCACAAATACAGCCGAGGGCACGTGACCATCCTCGGCGGCGCGACGATGACCGGGGCGGCGCGGCTGGCGGCGGAGGCGGCACGACGGGCAGGGGCGGGCATGTTGACCATTGTCGCGCGCGGCAATGGCGACCTGTACCGGGCGGGCAGCCCCGGTGTGCTGGTGGACGAGCAGCCGGTCGAGACATTGTTGGGCGATCCACGCCGCAAGGTCTGGGTCTGCGGACCGGGCCTCGGCCTCGATGCGGCGCGGGCAGTGCTGCCGGTGCTGCTGGCCTCGGGCCGCAAGGTGGTCGCTGACGCCGACGCGTTCACCGCCTGTGCCGAACATCCGGAGGCGTTGCGCGGGGCGGCGGTGCTGACGCCGCATGAGGGGGAGTTCGCACGGGTATTCGGCCCGATCGGCGCCAATCGCCTGGAAGCGGCAAGACGGGCCGCGCGCGAGACGGGGGCAGTTATTCTGCTGAAAGGCGCCGATACGGTGGTGGCCGCGCCGGATTTGCCGGCGGCGGTGCTTGAT
>CAINEA010000556.1 GCA_903847525.1 uncultured Acetobacteraceae bacterium
CGACCAGAAGCGTAACAACGTGGTCGTGTCACGGCGTGCGGTGGTGGAGCAAGAGTACAGCGCGGAGCGCTCGGCGCTGCTCGATAATCTCCGAGCGCCCCCAGAAATACCCCGGCACGTAATTCGGCTGGACGAGCGAGAACGGCTGTGTGCCTGGCGCAAACATATTCTCCCGCTTGAAAAACGGGCTCACCAGGATGTCCGGCTCGATCAGCAGCACGGTCGTGTAATCGCCCTTGGCGTCATCTTTGACATACAACTCGTGGAAGGGGATCAGGTCGATCTTGAACTCCGGCCCTGGCGCGGTCGCCCCTGATCCGTCGCCGGACAATTGCACAATGCCGCCTGGCTGGGCGCGGGCGTCGGCAAGGCTGGTATTGAGGATGCTCGTGGACAGGACGTTGTGGAAGAAACTGCCCGCCATCGTCTCGCCGGCGTCCTTGCGGGCGTGCGAGATGATCCGAGCGTAGAGTTTGTCGGCGTTCGGCAGGTGGCTGATCCGGCGCCATACCTCTTCGAGCGTCATCATGCCGCTCTCGCAGAGAGCTTCCTGGTCCTCGATGTTGTTCACGTCCTCGCGGTACACGCCGAACTGCCAGGGCATGATGGTCCGTGCCTCCAGCCCGCTGTGCCCCCACATCTGCTTGAGGATGGCGGCGCCGTAGCTGAGCGCCACCGGGACCGCCGCCGCGAACAGGATGTCGATGTCCTTGCGCTCCCATTCCCGCGTCAGCACCCGCGCCGTCGTCTCGCCTTGCTCCAGCGTCTCGGCCGGGTAGTGCGCCTCGAAGTCGAGGACGAACCGCAACTCGGTCGGGCTGAACAGATGCGCCGCGAGCCGGTCGATATGGCCGTAGAGCTTGTTGACGAGAGCCCGCTGACCGGAGCTGCGGCCCGTCTCGATCCACAGGTTATAGACGCGGCACATCGCTGCCCGCGACGCCACCGACACGCGGCAGGCTTCCTTCACGTCCAGTACCTTGCGGAGCAGGTCGGTCTTGTTACCGGGTAGGATCATTGGGCTTGCGCCTCGGTTCGGAGGGTGCTACAGGGATGGCGCGACGTTTCTCCCTGCCTACCAAACTTAGCCCCCAGGCGTTCCGTGCGCCGGGGGCTTTTCTTTAGCCGTGATGCACTCCTACATTCCCCGCGGCGATCAGTTGCGCCGCCTTCCGGGCGTGGCCTGGCTTCACCAGGCTGTCCAGCGTGTTCATACCGGCCCCGGCGAACGGCCCGACACGGGTCGCCGCGGCATAATTCTGCGCGGCGGAGGTGTCGGCCATCCCACCCTGCCCTGTCTGCGCCATGAACTGCGTGACCTCGTTACGGGGCGCGACGGCGGCGATCTCACCAGGCCGGGCGTCGTCTCGCAAGTTGGTCACACGCATGGCGCTCTGGTCGGCAACGTCCTCGCCCAGATGGTCGGCGGCAAGCTGCGCCCTGTGCTGCGAGCTTGTCTCCATGTCCCGGTACACCTGATCGGCGACCTTGCCGATGGTCTTGGCGATGTGTGGGGCGGATAGCTCGGGCGCGGTGGCGGACGTATCGGCACCGCAGAGGGGGCAGCGTGCCGGCGGCTCCTCGCTCACGCGCATGTGCATGTGCTGGAAGAAGCCGTTGCAGTCCGGGCATTGGTAGGTGCGGATCACGGGCATGGTGCTACCGGCCCCTCCAGGCCTGTTGCCGCGCGAGGAGGTTGGCGGCGCGGCGGTCGCCCTGCTTCTTCTTGAAGAACGTATCCAAATGGTGCTTGCTAAGCAACTGAAACTGGTCGGCCATGGACATCCGGGCCTTGGACGCCTCGAACTCACGGGTGCGGCCGGACGCGATCATGGTCTTCCGCTCGTTCTGCTCCCAGCAGAGAATCCCCATCGCCATCGCCAGCACCCGATCGTCGTGGTCGTCGCCTTCGGCCTTGATGCTGTCGCCGTCACGGGTGACGGCCCGCATCTCGTCGATTAGCTCGCGCGAGCGGATGATGAGGCCGCCGTTGGTCATAAAGTCGCGCATCCGCTCCATCATCGGCACCTTGTTGGGGCCGTTGGTCTTGTGATGAAACGAGCCGCCACCGGGGACCAGGGCATCGGGCCGGGCGTAGAGGTAGTTCTTGGTGTTGGCAAAATAGTTCTTGAGTCCCTGCTCGTCCGCCTCGGGCTTGAGGTAGCCGGTCGTAATGATCCGCTTGAGGCTGGAATACTCCTGCCACACGGCCACACCAGGCCCGTTGATCTCCAGCATCAGCCGGGTGTTGTGATACCAGCCCATGAGCGAGGCGAGAATCCAGGCGAACTGGTGCGGCT
The DNA here is from genome assembly GCA_903847525.1 of uncultured Acetobacteraceae bacterium. Classification (GTDB taxonomy): domain Bacteria; phylum Pseudomonadota; class Alphaproteobacteria; order Acetobacterales; family Acetobacteraceae; genus PALSA-911. The sequence continues at coordinate 2,301 of CAINEA010000556.1, forward strand.
GGACGTTGGTCGAGGCGAACTCGGCGACCTGCTCGATCTTGTCAGCGAAGCAGCGCAACACTTGCGCCGCGCTGCGGTCGTTGCGCTCGTTGGCGCCGTAGGCGGGGTCGGCCGCCACGATATAGACACCATCAGGCTTCGGTTCCTCCCAGACCCGTAGCTGGGTGTCGCGCTTGAACCGGGCCGGCTCGATCGACATGTGCAGGAACTCGGTGCCGGTGAAGAACTTCCACGGCTTGAAGTCGTCCCGGACGTGGGTCTTGCTGATCTCGGTAAGGCGTTCGGATGAGAAGAAATTGCTCCCATCCGCCGTGAACATCTCCTCTTCGACCCACGGGTCTTCACGCGAGCCGTACTCGTCCTCCTGGCCCTCCGCAACGGCAGCGTCGTCCTCGTCGGCATCGCTATACGCGCCGGGGTCGGTCTCCTTGCGTATCCAGGCCAGTTGCTCGATGTCGATGGTGACGCCGTAGCGGTCCTCGACCTCGGCGATCCGGCGCGCTTCCGCCGGGGTAATGGGCGGCGTGCCGAAGCGGTCAAATTTGGCGGTTCCCCGCGGCAACCGATTGGCGGCGATCAGATACCAGCCGGTAAAAATGGTCGCTTCTTCGAGGTCGTTGACGCGCGCCCGCTGCCACATCTGCCACCAGACGGAGCCGATGTTGCGGCCGGTGGACTCCCAGAGATAGAGGCGGTTCTTCCAGGTCTTCGCCAGGGACTTGTTGAAGGAAACAACAGCTTCCTTCGACCCCCACATGCACATCTCGGAACCGTGAACGACGTTGGTGCCCGATCCCCTGCCGAGCCCGCCCGATGATGCCGTTTCCTTCGTCCCGGCCTGGGCAAAATTAACCGCCGAGCCGTTGGCGAACGCCCCGCCGTAGCGGTTCGATTTGAACGCTGGAAATTTGAGGCGCGACGGCAGCCGGGAAATCGAGTGTTCGACCTCGCGCCGGGCCTCGGCCATATGCACGGCGGAGTCCAGCACGAACGCGCCGCGCGCACCCTCGTGCAACGCCAGCCACAAGGTCGTGAACGGCCGGCAAATGCTGGAGATGCCCTGCTGCCGGCCCTTGCCGATCTTGAAGTCGTGGATGCCTTCCTGGAGCCCGGCAAATATCTGGTCAACGACCTTGACCTGGGCGCCGTTGATGTAGCTCCCGAGCATCACGTTGCCGTGGTCTTTGGTCGCCACCTCCCAGTAATTCAGGAAGTCCATGAACACATCGCGGTAGGCCTTGGCCTTGTCCGGCGTCCAGACCTCCCCGGTATCCTCGGTGGCGTAGTCGCGGGTGTGGACGGCAGTCAACGGCGGCCCCACGCGGGTTGCTGCCCGCGCGCCTGGTTGCCCGCCATGTCCACGGCCATAGCGACCTGGCCGGAGACGCCGGTCCAGAACACCGCGATATTGGGCGTGGTGGTCACATGCAGGCCGTCCAGCACCAGCGGCTCGATACCGTCCGCGCCCGGCGGCACGATCAGGAACGCGCCCCCGAACGTCGCCGGGTCCGCGACGGCATCGAGTCGGTCAGCGAGCGCACGGAAGAGGGTGGCGGCGTCAGCGGGCGTCATTGCACCCATCCGTTGCCGTCGCAAGGGTCGCACACGAGCATATGCAGCGACGTGGCGCCCTGGAGGCTGACTGCGGCAGCGATGCACGGGCCGAGAGTGCGCGCGATCTCCTCGCGGGAGACGGGACGCGACCGCAAGTGCAGGCCGTTGCCATCGCACACAGGGCAGGGGCGTCGGGTCAGGGGCGTCGGGTCAGGGGCGATCACGAAGGGCCTCCTCGGCGACACGGAGCCAACGCGCTCGCTCGGACGTGGGGAGATAACGATCGTCCCAGAGTGCTCGACCGCCCGCTGGCGGGATTCGGTAGTACACAGCCAACAGCCGATGCGCCGTCGTCAGCACCTCCACCTCGCGGTTGTGGCGAAGACCGGCCCGGAACGCCTCATCGCTCACGCGGGGGCGGCTCTGGATGCGGCCAGGATCACTCATATCCATGATCGAACCTCCCGCGGATATGCTCATGCAACGCCGCACCAATACTGACCGACCCCGTCACGTTAGCGGCAATTTCAGGGGGCACGTTGCGATACACTGCGGTCTTGCCGCCGTAATCCACATGCAGGGTGCGGGCCGCTGCATCATACCCGACCGCCTGGATGTGGCTGGAGAGGACTGGGCGCATCATTGAGGTAGCCTCCGCAGTTGGGCCGCCATCGCCGCCGTATCCGCCCGTGCACGATTGCCCAGGCCGGGGATGCCGCGCGTCTCAGTCAGACGCATCACGTCAGCGCCCGTTAGAAAGCCCGCGTGGCGCAGGGCGGCGGGAGCGCGGCTGCCAGGCGGCCAGGGGAGGGCGGCCACAGGGGCATCAAGCGACAGGCGCATGCGGGCTCGGTCGTGAGCCGCACGCGCCAGCAATTGCCGGACGCGCTCTTTGCCGATCGGGGGGTTCTCAGCAGCACCGATCGCACTGAGGGTCGCGCCAGAAGCACGCGCGGCGACAAGGCGGGCGAGACGGAGGGGGTCGGTCATACCAGTAACTCCGAGGAGAGGAGCGAGACAGTCACACTGCTGCCGAGGGGCGGGCGGTGTCAAGGGGCGCTGCGTTGGGAGGTGGCGTTACACCAACGGGGCGTTGCGCTAAGTCAACGGGTGTTACAGTGGGTTGGCAAACCGTTGGGGGCGGCCAGGGTGGGTATCCCCGATTCCGCCGTTCGCCGCGTCCGATGGCGCTGGCGGGGCGGGCCGGGGCGGGCCGGGGCGGGCCGCCCCGCCGTCCCTCTGTCAGCGCGTTAGGTGGGCCAAGGCTCTTGAGGGGGCTCTACGCCGCCGGCGGCACGGATGCGCCGGTTGAACTCGCAAAGGTAGTCCATGATCGGAGCGGCAACGTACCGCTCTGCATTTAGTCGCGGTAACAGTTCAGCGTTGAACGTCTCCATTACGCCTTCGCCAGTGGCGCGCCGGACGATAACCCATGATGCGTTGCTCATTGTTGTCCCTCCGTGACTTCGAGCGCCGCACCGTAGCAATACGCTTCGCGCTCGGCGCTTGCCATCGTTTTAACTGGCTTCCAAGCAGAGAGGACGTGCATCGCTCCGTCAGGCTCCACGAAGACTAGGCGCGTCCATAATTTGCCAGTCAGACTAGTAGAGGCTTGCAGCACGGTACCCATCGTCTAACCCTCCGTTAATTACCGCAAGCAGCGTAACAGGGCGTTACGGTGGATGCAATAGACAAACGCATGGTGGCGCGCTATTTTAGCGCCGTAACAGCGAACGGTAATTAACGATGAAAACGGACGCAACGGACGGCGTGCCGACCGTTACCAAGCGCACTCCCTACTCTAACCTCCCTGCCGTCACTCGCGCACGCACGCGCTCACCCGATACAGAAGCCGCGAACGATGCGAGCGTCCCGCTATGGCAACGCACGCTCTCCCTGCTTTGGCCTTGGTCGCGGCAGGAATACCGGGGCTTTTCCGTTCACGCCGCCGAGGCGTTGCGCTATGCCCCCGGCACTGTACGCCGCTGGCGCTTCCCGCACGGCCCGGGCGTCAGTTCTGACGCCGCCGCACGCATTGCCGCGCATCTAGAACACCACGCCACCATGGCGGCCACGCTGGCGGCCGAGTGGCGCCGTTACGAGGCAGAGCGGGCGGCTATCGAAGCCGCGCGCGTGCCGTTCTTCCGCAAGCGCGCGGCGGGCTGGCGCAGCACTCCGCTATAGTCTATACTAATGACTCCGCAACCATGGAGTCTCACATGCAAATCCGTCACGACGTCCCGCCCCCTCCTGATCGGCCGCGCCTAAGCTGGCCTTTCGATATCCTCGGAATCGGAGGGTATTTCGACGCACCGCCCGAAACTGCCTTGCGCGCCAGGCTGGCGGCCGCCTCCTACAAACGAAACCATCCCGGGTGGGGCTACAACAGCCG
>CAINEA010000557.1 GCA_903847525.1 uncultured Acetobacteraceae bacterium
GAACGAAGGCCCCGGCCACGTGCCCATGCACATGATCGAGGAAAACATGGCCAAGCAGCTCGAGTGGTGCCACGAGGCCCCCTTCTACACCCTCGGGCCCCTCACCACCGACATCGCCCCCGGCTACGACCACATCACCAGCGCGATTGGCGCGGCGATTATTGGCTGGTACGGCTGCGCGATGCTCTGCTACGTCACGCCGAAGGAACATCTCGGCCTGCCCAATCGCGACGACGTGAAAACTGGCGTGATCACCTACAAGCTCGCCGCCCACGCCGCCGACCTCGCCAAGGGCCACCCGGCCGCCAGGCTGCGCGACGATGCGGTATCGCGCGCCCGGTTCGAGTTCCGCTGGGAAGACCAGTTCAACCTCGGTCTGGACCCCGACACCGCGCGCAGCTTCCACGACGAAACGCTGCCGAAGGAAGCGCACAAGGTGGCGCATTTCTGCTCGATGTGCGGACCCAAGTTCTGCTCCATGCGCATCACGCAGGATTTGCGGGTGGAAGCCGAACGTATGGCCGGCATGGAGGCGAAAAGCGCCGAGTTCGCCGAGAAGGGCAAGGCGCTCTATCTGCCCGAAGCGGCTGCGGAGTGAGCACAGGGAAGCAAGGCCAGGGGGCTTTGCCCCCTGGACCCCCACCAGGGGACAGTCGTCCCCTGGACCCCTTGGACGGGTTTGTCGAAGAGGGGGCGTGTCGAGGTGGTTGCAGCCGTTCCGTCGGTTATGCCCCCTCTTCGACAAACCCCATTCGATGGGATGCAAGGGACGAGTTCCTTGCCGGGGTCCAGGGGCAGAGCCCCTGGCCTTCCTTCCTATGATCGACCCCCGCACCGCATTGGAGGCGATCGGGCAATTGCCCGACACGGAGATCGACATCGCCGACGCGGCTTTGCAGTTGGCGCGGGTGGATGCGCCGGAGGCCGATTGGCAGGCGGCGCGGGAGCGGTTGTCGGTCCTGGCGCGCGATGCGGCGGAAATGGCGCTGGATGTGCCGGCGGATGATTTGTCGGCGTGTGCCGGCGCCCTAGCGGGTTTGATTGCCGGGCGGCACGGATATGCCGGCGATATCGAAAGCTATGACGATCCGGCCAATGCCAATTTGATCCGGGTGACCGAGCGCAAGCTGGGTTTGCCGGTCTCGCTGGGCATTGTTTGGCTGCACGCGGCACGCGCGGCCGGGTAGTCGGCGCATGGCGTGGATTTTCCCGGGCATTTCGTGATCGCGCTGCAGGGTCGCGATAACAAGGTGGTGCTGGACGTGTTCGATGGCGGCACGCCGCTCGATCCGAAGGACCTGCGCGCGTTGATCAAGCGCGTGGAGGGACCGAAAGCCGAGTTGCGGCCGGGCGTGTTGCAGGCGATGGGCGCGCGGGACGTGCTGCTGCGGCTGCAGAACAACATCAAGGTTCGCCGCCTGAAACAGAACGATCTGCCTGGCGCGCTGGTTTGCGCGGAGGACATGCTGCTGATCGCCCCGGATTTTTCCGCGCTATGGCGGGAGACGGCGCTGATCAACCAGCGCCTCGATCGTGTGGGCGCGGCGTTGCGCTGCTTCGAGCGCTTTCTGAAGCTGGTGCCGCAAGGCGAGGCCGCCACGCGGGCACGGGCGGCTATGGAGGAGTTGCGGTCGCGGTTGAATTGAGGCGCAGAGCCTCATTCTTGAGAGTTCGGCTGTTCATACGGCGGACATCCGTGCTTCATTTGTACAATGGATAAAGGGCTGATTTCGTTGGAACTATCTCTCGGTGCAAAAGCCCTGCCGACTGTGCGAAAACTCCGAGCTATGATAGCGACGGGAAATTATATTTTTGGATACTAATTATTTTGAACACATAATACTTAAAATCCTGCTTTTATGATATCATAATGTGTTATGCGCCGCGACGATCAACTTCTCACCCGGTTTCTGGATTTCTGCAGGATCGGAAGAATGCACTTCTTTCGGTTGGCTCAGTGACCGCGAAAATCGAAGTTTAGGCTGATAAGTGTAACCTTGCTCGCTTTGACGCTCAACTTCTATTTGGCCGCGGGCTCAAAGGATTGGACGATTCTATCCATTACGGAGAAAACTATATCTATACTGAATCCAGCAATGAAGGCTAGCACGAATTGTGCATTTGCGAGACTTTTAACGGAGGAAATCTCATTTGGGACCAATAACCAGCCGATGATAACGCCAGCAACGTAATTGCTCACCCCACCGTTCCCGCGGCCTGACTTGCTGACACGTTTGCCAGCACGGTGCGAAGGTCTCCGAGGACGGAGCGGCCGTTGGCCTTTGCGGTGCTGACCACGGAGCGGAACGCGGCGTAGGTCTGCGCGC
>CAINEA010000558.1 GCA_903847525.1 uncultured Acetobacteraceae bacterium
CCTCGGCCGTTTTTTCGGTCATGCTGCGCGGCCCGAAATGGTTGACGCACGCATTGATGAACTGAAGGCGCTCCTGCCGCGCTGCCTGACGCACGACTGGGTGCGCCTGGGCTCGCGGCTGGTGCGGCTGTTGCGCGACCACCACCACGCGGAACGCCACGATGCGGTGCTGGAGCGCTTGTTGGTGCAGGCCCGGCAGTCGGCCGAAATGCGTGAGCTGCGGCGCGTGCATGTGCCGGCGGTCACCTACGCGCCGGACCTGCCCATCACGGCGCGCAAGGACGACATCATCGCCGCCATCCGCGCCCATCAGGTCGTGGTCATCGCGGGCGAGACCGGTTCGGGCAAGACGACCCAGATCCCCAAGATGTGCCTTGAGGCCGGCCTGGGCATTGAGGCGAAGATCGGCTGCACCCAGCCGCGCCGCGTTGCCGCCCTGTCCATCTCCCAGCGTATCGCGGAGGAACTCGGGGTGAACTGGGGCCGCGAAGTCGGCTGCAAGATACGCTTCGACGACCGGTCGAGCCCGGAGACGTACATCAAGCTGATGACCGACGGCATCCTGCTCGCGGAGACGCAGGGTGACCCGGATCTGTCGGACTATAACGCTCTCATCATCGACGAGGCCCACGAGCGCAGCCTGAACATCGACTTCCTGCTCGGCTACCTGAAGGGCCTCCTGAAGCGCCGGGCCGACCTGAAGCTCATTGTCACCTCGGCCACGATCGATACGGCGGCATTCTCGCGACACTTCGACGACGCGCCGATCATCGAGGTGTCAGGCCGGATGTTCCCCGTGGAGGTTGTTTACTCGCCGTTCGGTCAGGGCAAGGCCGGCGAGGACGAGGACGATGCCAATGAAGGCGACGTCACTTTCATCGAAGCAGCCGCACGCGCCGTCGAACGCATCCTCTACGAGTCCTCCGAAGGTGACGTGCTCATCTTCATGCCGGGCGAGCGCGACATCCGCGAAACGGGCGACCTGCTGCAGGGACGCTTCGGCGGCGACGCTGAGATCATTCCGCTTTACGGCCGACTGAGCGCGGGCGACCAGCAGCGGGTCTTCGCCTCCTCTTCCCTCCGCAAGGTGATCATCGCGACCAACATCGCGGAGACCTCGCTGACGATCCCCGGCATCCGCTACGTCGTGGATGCCGGCCTCGCCCGCATCAGCCGCTATAATCCGCGCACCCGCACCAAGCGCCTGCCGGTGGAGCCCGTCTCGCAGAGCAGCGCGAACCAGCGCAAGGGCCGCGCCGGCCGCGTGTCGGATGGCATCTGCATCCGCCTCTATTCCGAGGAGGATTTCAACGCGCGTCCGCCTTACACGCAGCCGGAAATCCAGCGGTCCAATCTCGCGGAGGTGATCCTGCGGATGATGGCCTTCCGGCTCGGCGACATTGAGACATTCCCCTTCGTCAACCCGCCCACACCCACCGCCATCGCGAGCGGCTTTGTGCTGTTGCAGGAGCTGGGCGCGCTCGACGAGCGGCGCGAGATGACCGCGCTGGGCCAGCAGCTCGCACGGCTGCCGATCGATCCGACGCTCGGTCGGATGCTGCTCCAGTCGCAGCACGAGCACGCCACGCGCGAACTGCTGATCATCGCCGCCGGTCTGAGCATCCAGGACCCGCGCGAACGCCCGCTCGATCAGCGCGAAGCGGCGGATGCCGCCCACAAGCGCTTCAGCAATCCGCAGTCGGATTTCCTCGCGCTCCTGAACATCTGGGACGCCGTCCACGACCAGTGGGAATCCATCCGCACGCAGGGTGCTCGGCGGAAGTTCTGCCGACAGCACTTCCTCAGCTACACCCGCATGCGCGAGTGGCAGGACCTGCACGCGCAGCTCCACGGCGCACTGGAGAACGTCGCGACGGTGAAGCTCAACGAGAG
>CAINEA010000559.1 GCA_903847525.1 uncultured Acetobacteraceae bacterium
CTCCAGCTCCAGGTCGATGATCGCGCCCTTCTCGATCGCATACGGCCCCCAGGCCGCCGAGCGCAGAGCAGCCTTCTGCGCATCCAGGCCGACCAATTCGATCGTGTACGTTTCAGGATCCACCGTGTGGCCGCCAGCCGGCGGAAACCGGTCCTTCGCCGTCAGGAAATAGCGGAACAGCCGCGTTACAGGGGAAGTCGTCGCCCCGCCCGCCGTCCCGGGAATGGTCCCGATAATCCGGTCCGGGCCCGCCGCCGCCGCGGCCGGTTTCATCGCCACCTGCACCGGTCCCACGGCATTCTTCCGGCGCAGCGTCACCGCGATCCACGCCTTGTCCGGCGCCGGCTTCGGCACCCTCGCCGTCTCCTCGCTGGTCGCCCGGAAGCCCAGCGACTGCATCAGCCGATTGACCGCGCTGCTGCCGCCCGCGATCACCATGGCGGTAATCACCGGCCCCATATACCCGCCCTGCACCGGCCGGTTGCCGTACGCGCTGAACAGCGCGGAAACGGCGTCGAAATCGAACTTGGTCACGAACACATACGCGACGATGAAGGATATCAGCGGCTGCGTCGCACGGCGGTTGACCGTATCCAGGAACGGCCGCCAGTTGAACAGCAGCGCCAGCGCGCTCTCCAGCACGATCGCCAGCACCAGCAGCGCGCCCAGGATCTTGCCGCTCGCCTCGAACACGCTGCCATCCGTCAAAGACACGACGGGAACCAGTTTCACCGTCCGCGACCCCGCGGCCGCACTCGGCCCGCCGGTGAACTCGATCGTATCGGTCTCTTCGCTGCTCACCATCGGCGCGGCATACATCAGCGCGAAGATATCCGCCGCCGGCGTAACCACCGCGGCGTGCCCCAGCTTTCCATCCTTGGTAACGGTGATCGGCGCCTGCCCCCGCACCAGCTCGACCGACTGCCCGCTCCGAACCACGACCGGCGCTGCAGCATCCGCTGCCTTCCCAGCCGCGGGACCGGCCGACTGCGCGAGCGCCGCGCTCGGCGTCACGGCCAGCATCATTATGGCAACAAGGCCAGCCGCCACGGCACCGGGAGCCCGATGCTTGCGCCGAGCAACCATGCCGAACAGGAAACGAGTCACTGAAAATCGGATCAACATCGTCATGCGTCCTGAACCCATCCATATGCAACAAACGGCAGCGGGGAAGGCACGGCAGCCAACGCAAATTATTTCAATATAACGGACTTACAACCTATTGCCGGGCAATTCCGAAGTCAACGAATAGCCTGACCCAGCTCCGGCTAAACGATCCGCACGGCCTTCGGCAGCTGCGCCGCATCGTTCCAGAACGCATCCCGATCGTACCGGGCGAACAGATCCGGCGGCAGAACGCTCGGCCGCGTCATCGGCCGCACCGCGCTGCCCACATGGTGCAGCCCCGGCGTCCCCATCCGCGCATCGAACTCGATCATATCGTAGCACGGCTCGATATGCCCGGGATCATGCGCGAACAGCGGCGCCTCGATGAAATTGTAGATCGCCGCCAGCGTCCCCAGCGGATTGGTGCTCAGGCTCTCATAGCGCACCAGCAGCAGCCGGTCGGCATGCTCGCCGTACACCGCCTCGCGCAACGCGTTATAGGCGAACCCCACCATGCCCGCATTGCCCCCCAGCGCCTCCACCCGCGAATACACCGTCCCACCCGGCTCGAAGCCGAAAATGCCGGAAAGCTCGAACGCATTGCGCCGCACCAGGCTCTCCAGGCTGTCCATCACCCAGGCCGGATTGCGCACGCAGCAGATCATCCGCGATTGTGGAAACAGCTTCGTCAGCGCCGGCAGCTTGGTGGTCCATTGCCGGTTGGTGTCGAACACCACCTCGTCCGCCCCATGCTCGGCATACATCGCCGAGAACACCCCGCGCAGCAGCCGCATCCGCATGTCGTCGTCCACGAACACCGCGGTCTCGTTGCGCTGGCTGGTCTCGCGCAGCATCGCGTTGAACAGGCTGCCCACCGGGCTGGTCATCCCCGCCGTGAACCGGGGATTCTGCCGCAACAGCGCCGACAGCAGCGTGGACCCGGCCCGTGGCAGCCCGGCAATGAAATGAATGGCGCTTTGCAATCCGGTGCTTCCTCAATCCGCACAAGCAAAAGGGCAACAACCTTGCGGCCGCCGCCCCGATCAAACAAGGCCCCTAGGCGCGTTCAGCCGCGTCGGCGCCGCCACAACCCCAGCGCCAGAAGCGCCGAACCAAGCACCGGCAGCGTTCCTGGTTCCGGAACCGGATTGATGGTCACATATCCATAGCCGTTGTTGGCGCCGCCCGTCAGACTCGTATGGGTGAACTCGGGTGCCAAAAACGACCCGCCGCCGCCGCCGCCATAGGATTGTTTGGAGCCACCTCTGCCGAGATAGTAGCCACCGCCCCCCCCGCCGCCGGAATAGCCACCGCCGCCTCCGCCGCCAAGATAC
>CAINEA010000560.1 GCA_903847525.1 uncultured Acetobacteraceae bacterium
GAACAGCCGGAAATCGATCTTGCGATCGTTCAGGATGGGCAGGGTGTAGCCCACCACCATGTCCGATGTCGTATAGCCCCGGATCAGTTATGCGTTTGGCAGATCCTGGCCATACTGATTGCCGACATATTTCGTCAGCCAGGATGCGTAGAAACCGTCGCGCTCGAAGATAGGTCCAATCGCCGCGATCCGGTTCGGTACCGCGACAACCTGTCCGCGATTGCCGCTATAATACGCGTTGTTGATCGATCCGTTGGCATAGAGCGAAAGCCCCTCGCCAAGCCTTGCCATCCCTTCCGCTTCCGCACCGCTGTAGATCGCACCGGCGCTGTTCGAATACAGGATGGTGCCGTTCACGGTTTTGCTGGAAATGAAGTTGTTGAAGTTGATGTAATAGAGGTCTGCGCCAAGGGCCAGGGCCTCGGTCTGATAAGCCGTGCCGATCTGGTAATTGACCGTCTGTTGCGGGTTCAAGGCCTGCGGAGCGGTGGTCTGAAGCACGCCAAGTGGCGGCGCGAGGAAACCTGTGGCGACCTGAGCGTAGGTGTTCCAGTTTTCTGTAAGCGCATACTGAACCTCGATTGAGGGTTGCAACGCGTCGTAGGTCTTCGAAAAGTTTGCCGGTTGCTTGGTGGTAGCATTGATCGTCGCGTTCAGACCGCGCGTGGTCGAGGTATATTTCAGACCGGGCGTTATCGTCAGTTCCGGCAATGGCTTGAACGCGAATTCCAGGTACGGCTGCAGCGTTGTCAGGTCCGTCTTATAGTTATAGTCATAGGGCGAGACATTCGCCTTGTTGGTGTACACGACGTTGTTCTGACTGACGATGATGTTGGTACGCCGGTTGATGCCCGCGTTATAGTCAGTCCACATGCCCACACGCGCCTGACCGATGTCCGTATCCTTGGTCAGCCGAAGGATATTTCCCCAGTCGCGGAAATCGGCTTGCGGATCACGGCCCGGCACCGCGTTGTTGAGCAGGGTCTTTACACCATTGACATAGAAAAAGCCGTTCAGATTGCCGGCGGGGTCGCTGGGATTCAGGGTCCCGTTCGGCGATTTGGCATCCGTGCCGCGGCGGTAATAGGACGCGGTATAGGTCTTGTTATCCAGCTTCCAGCCATCGCCGAGGTCAGACTTCACGCCAATATATTCGAAATCGGTGGTATAGGTGTCGACGTTGTAGTTCTTGTAGGCCTGGGACAAGGGATTGTTGTTCAGGCCGTAATTCGGTCCGAACACGGCGAACTGGCCGAGCTGGGCGCCGCTGAAGGTACGATTGACCGAGGAATTATACATGCCAACAAAGCTCAACAATATGCTGTCACCGACAGGAACGTCAAGCTTGCCGAAGAAATTATTGCGTTGCGTGGTGGTTTCGGTCGGATAGCCATCGCTTTTGAGCGTGGACATATCGATATAGCCGCGCGCACCGTTCAGCTCGGGCAACAGGCCGCTGCTCACCTGAACGCCACCCAGCAGCGTGTTGAAGCTGCCTGCGGTGCCATAGGGGTTGACCGTGAAGCTATCAAGCAGCGGCTTGGAGTTCATCGCCACCGTGCCGCCGAACGTGGCGTAACCGAGCGTAGACGCCGTCCCCGGACCGCGATCCACCTGTACCGATCCAATATTGTGCGACGTGAAATAGGCCGCTGATTGCGGCGCGAAATTACTGATCGATCCCGGCACCACGATACCGTCAAACGTCGTATTGAACTGCTTGTAGTTGAAACCGCGGATGGACTCCCAGAAATTCTGCTGCAAGCCCGGGCCGGTGGGCGCGACATTCGCCACGCTCGGGGTATATTTGATGATCTCGTCGTAGTTCTGCGTCGGTGAGATATTATTCTCGATAAAGTGCGGCCCGACGATAGAAGCGGGCTGCCCTACATCGATCGGTGCAACGGACGGTGCCATATAAGGCGCGGTACCGGGTGTGTGGATCAATTGACCGCCCGTCGGGGCGGCGCCATTGGCAGTAACCGTACCGATATCCTTCGCATCGCCCGGCACCGACTGCGCCACCGCGGCGCAGGGCAAGCCCGAAGCCAGGATTGTGCCGGCGCACAGCAATAGGCGATGGCATAACCAAACTGGTTCGCCATTGAAAATAGGCATAGAAATACCTTCTCGTACCGCACAATTCGGACAGGCCAAGGCACCATTTTTCCATGGCGCCGAAATCAGCCAGCAATTCCTTAGATATCAGCGACCTGACACGGTTTCATGCCCTGCTGAACGAAAAATCACTTAGTTGCTCTTGTGCGCGATCAGATCCTCGGCATGCTCGACCGCTTCGAGGCATTCGTCCTCGTCACCCTCACCCAACTCCTTCGTTGCGCGCTTTATGTCGAAGGCAACCAATTGGCGTGTACGTTCGGGTTCGACCTGTGCCACCTTGGCAGCGAGGGCATCGATCCGCGGCTGGCAACCGGCGGCCAGAACCGGTCCAGCTGACAGCGCCAGCAGGGCAACAAGCAAAAAGATTCGCGCCATCGTCTATCCTCGTCAAAGTGGTGGCGACGGGCTGATCCGCACCCTCCGTTAACATGTTACACACTAGTTGTTCAGGCGATCATGAACTCTCGATGAATCGATCACGGCCAAGAATTCGCCGCTTCATTCGGTCAAATAGACGCGGTCTACCCCACCTGGGCATATTCGCCTTGACGCAATTCTCCAGAGAATTAACTCGCGCAAGAACATTATCGAGTGTCGCGTCTAATGCGATTGAAGTCGATGACTGAGACATTACAGGAAGATCAATTTTTAATAACAGCCAAAGACAAGGCCTCTCAACCCGTTGTCAGTCGCTGGTAGAGTTAACGCGATCCCAGGCAATGCCTCGCCAGCCGCGACCATCCGGCGAAAACCCGACCCGAACGATCGCGCGACGTGCCGCAGCACCGCCTTTGCCGTCCACGGCTAAAGCGGATAGGGCAACCACGAAGCTGTCGTTGCGTTCCCGTCCATCGGCGGGCCCGTTGCCGGTGCCGCGCAGCGCCGATTGCACCACCGGATCGGCCAAAGCCGGGTCGGGTTCGCCATCCCACCAAAGAGTCAAGTGCGGCTTAAGCCGCTGCAACAATTCGGGCGTCATCCCCAGCACATCGGAAAGTTCGCCGATATCGCGAAACGATTCGCCAGGTGGGCCATAGGCGAGACCGGCCGCGCGATATTGCGGCGCCTTGGCCCCGCGGTCACTCGGCGTCTGCCCCTGTGAACGCCAATCGACGATCGCGGCGGCGAGGCTGCTGGCCGCTGGCGGATGAACACCGAGCTCGATCATCAGCGCCCGCAACAGCTGGGGTTGGACGACGTTCGGGTTGACCAGACCGGTCTGGTTCTGGACTCGCACCGTCACTGTGTTTCGCGATATCCGCACCCGGTAAATCCCGCTCGCCGCCAACCGCTCCTCATCGCGGCGCATGAGCCCGAAAATGACCTGATGGATTGCCCCGTCCGCGGCCGCTTCCAGCTTCGCCGTGCGCAGCAGATTGCCGGTCAGAACCGCGTCATTCCGGCCCGATGCAGCCAAATGGGCGATCAGCAATCCCAGAAAGACCAACGTCCACAACACGACCAGCAATGCAAACCCGCGATCGGTGCGACAGGAATTTGCCTGAACCGTCACTCTTCCGGTCGCTCGCGCACAGAGGCAGCCAGGATCGTCGGCCATCGCCGGCCATCGGCCCCGGGAAACACGAACCGCAGGCGGACCAACCGCGGCAGGGCCGGCAGGTTCCAGACCTTCACCCAATCCCCACCGTTCGCCGAATAGGAAAACTCCACGCCGTCCACACCCTCGAGCAGAACGGTCTCCTGGACCGCGGGCGGAGGGCCGAACAATTGTGCATGCGGCGCCACCGTCCAGCGCAGAATCAGGCGCCGGTCGGCGACCATCAGCAACACATCGGCACGCTGAGGCGGATCGTCCGGCGACAAGGGCAGATCCGTAACGAACACCAACGAGGTGGCAGTTCCACGAACCACCGGCGGTTCGGTATAAGTGCCCGGGTCCATGGCGCCGATCATCCGCCGGAGAGATCGCGTGACCGGCTCCAGATCTGTGAACCCGGCCTCGATACGAGTCTGCGTCGCCATGGTCCGGATACCGACGTTCATGCCCTGGGAAAGCATCGCCAGGACAAGTCCGAAGATCAGGATAACGAGCAGGGTCTCCAGCAGCGTAAAGCCCCCCTCATCCGCCACCGCCCGGCGCGGCCGTATCGGCGGGAGGAAGTTCAAAACGGCGCGGGGCCAAGCAAACGGCTTTCCAACTCCACCGTCCGGCGACCGCCGGACTGGTGCCAGGAAACAGTGACCGTTACGTCGTACAATGAGGTGCCCCAGGCATACGGCGAATTTCTAACCGCCACTGGCCTGGATGGTCGCAGGGACGCAACTGGAACGATGCGAGTCTTCCAACGGAAACCGCCGCCATCATCGCCTTCATGCTCCCCGGCGGCTAGTCCAGCGGCTCCCAACGCCGCCAGTCGGGATTCAGCGCGGGAGATGGCTTCCTGGTAGGACGCCGAGACGCTGGTGGACTGGGTAGCAATCATCCCCTGGCTTATCAGGCCGGCGATCACCAATGCCGCGATGATGAAGGCCACGAGAACTTCCAGCAGCGTGAACCCGCGCTGATCCGCGCAGCATCGACAGGTCAGCGGGCGCGGCGGAACATAGATCACACTTCTGCCGCCGCGCATAAGATGGCTCGCAACCAGTTGCCGGACGCCGCGATCGATGCTGCTAGCGCCTTGCGCGCCCAGGTGTTCCGCCTTCCGGCATCGACGGCACCCCTAAATAGCGGTCTTCGCCAGGGGATGACCCTTGGGGTGATCCAGGCGGCGAAGTTGCCTCATCGGGCTGAATGGCGGTACCTACCTGCCTAGGAGAAGATTTGGAGGAACTCGCCTTATCCACATGGGGCGTGAGCGTCTGCCTGCCGTCCTGGGAAGCGATAACGACCCGGCCCGCCTCAATTTTCTGCACGGTGTAGCGTCCGAGTTTCCCACCCTCACCGATCACGACGGCATGCCCCCCGGCCGGACCCGCGAATATGGCATTGCGAGTTGTACGGGTAACAATCACGCCGGTGAGCCGGGGCAAAAGCAGCGGGCCACCGCTAGAAACCGCTATCGCGGACTGCGCAGCCGGCCGGCGGTCGCGGCTGAACAGCGGCCGCGCCAGAACCGTCGCCGCCCATTCCGGAACACGGGAACCTGTCTCGTCCGGTGGCTTCGTCAGGCTGGCAGCGGCAGGCCGGGACGCGACGATCGCGGTTTCGGAAGCGCTGTCCGGATCATCCGCCTCCAATACGATCACGCCGACCAGCGCAGTCGCGGTCAGGCCCAGCAGAAGCAGCCACAACCGGTTCATCGAATGGCGTCCACAGTGGCCTGCACGAACGGGGGCATTCGGCGGCGACGGCGCGTATTCCACATTTGCGTTCCCGGCATCACGACGCGAGGTCGTTCAGGCTGAGCATCGCCATCATCAGCGATGCGACGATCCCCGCGATCGCCGCGCCCATCAGGATGGTAATCGCCGGCACGAGCATCGACATCAGCCGCTGCACGCCGATCCGGGCCCGATCTTCATGAATTTCCGCCGCCCGCAGCGCCATCGCGCCAAGCTGCGCATTCTCCTCGCCCAGCCGCAGCAGATGGATCAACCGTGCCGGAAAGATCCCGCTCGCCGCCAATGGCCCCGACAATCCTGCCCCGCCCTTAGCGCTGACCGTCGCTAGGTCCACCGCACGCACGGCCGCGAGATTGCCCAGTACCTCGCGCACGATCCCCAGCGTGGCGATCAGCCCGACCCCGTTGATCAGCAGTGACCCCAACGTGCGCGCAAACCGCGCCGCGAGGATCTCGCGCATCAGCCCGCCGACCACCGGCACCCGCAGCATCCACCCGTCCCACAACGCGCGGAACCCAGGCCGGCGCAATGCCACCCGCAGGCACAACACCGCCGCCGCCACCCCAGCGAGCACAACCATCCCCCAGGCGGAAACAAACGCCCCGGCATCGATCAGGAACTGCGTCGATCGCGGCAAATTCGCCCCATTTTGCTCGAACAGCGGCACGAATTGCGGCAACACCTGGGTCAGCATCAAGGTGATCGAGCCGATCGCCGCCACCACCAGCAAGGTTGGATAGATCAGGGCCGAGGTTACCGTCGCCGACAGCCGGCGCTGGTTTTCCAATAGGCTGGCCAGCCGGTCGAGCGTCGGCCCCAATGTGCCGCCGGCCTCGCCGGCCCGCACCAGGCCGATATATAGACGAGTGAAGCTGCGCGGATGCTGTGCCAGGGCGGCGGCGAAACTGCCGCCGTCGCGCACCGTGGCGCGCAACTGCTCCATCACCGCGCGCACCCGCCTGTTCGGCGCCGTCTCGATCAGGAAGCGCAGCGCCCGGTCCAGATCCTGTCCGGCCTCCAGCATGATCGACAGTTCGCGCGTCAGGTCCGTCACCTCCTGCCAGCGCAACGTCTGCCCGCCGCCGAGTTCGAGATGCAGGAGCTCCGAAAAGAAGCCCCCCCGCGCCAGATCGGCACGCAATGCCGTGCTGCCCTGGCGCTGCAGCCGCTCGACCACCGCAGCCTCGTTCGGCGCCTCCATCACGCCGCGCTGGATTTCGCCGCCCGGCCCGATCGCGTAGTAGCGAAACTCAGGCATTTCGCCCTCCAAGACGGAGCGAGCCGAGCATCACGCCCCCTCGGCCCGGATGCTGCGCACCAGTTCCTCGATCGTCGTGCTACCGGCCAGCGCCGCGTCCAGCCCGGCCTCGAACATCGTCACCATACCGGCGGCCACGGCCGCCCGCTCGATCTCGCTGTGATCGGCCCGCGCGAAGATAAGCCGTTCCACGTTCGCATCCGGCACCAGGAACTCCGCGATCGCCTGCCGGCCACGAAAGCCGGTATTGCGGCATTGCGCGCAGCCAACCGGATGCGACAACATCACTTTCTCGCCATCGGTCCGCCGGTCCAGATCGAAGCGGCGGATCATCTCCGGCGCCGCCTCCATGCGGGTCGCGCAATGCGGGCAAAGCCGGCGCACCAGCCGCTGCGCCAGAATACCTCGCAGCACCGCCGTCAGCAGATAATCCTCCAGCCCCATGTCGCGCAGCCGAGTGATCGACGCCGCGGCCGAATTCGTGTGCAGCGTGGAAAGCACCAGATGTCCGGTCAGCGCCGCCTGCACCGCGATCTGTGCGGTCTCGATATCGCGGATCTCGCCGACCATGATCACGTCAGGATCCTGGCGAAGGATAGAGCGCAGCAACGCCGCGAAATTCAGCCCGATCTGCGGGCGCACTTGGATCTGGTTGATCCCGCGCAACTGATACTCGATCGGGTCCTCCACCGTCACGATCTTGCGCGTCACCGCGTTCAGCGCCAGCAGACCCGTATACAGCGTCGTGGTCTTGCCGCTGCCGGTCGGTCCGGTCACCAGCATGATCCCATTGGGTAAATTCAATGCCTCGCCCAGCCGCTGCACCACCGCCGGCGCCAGCCCCAGCTTGGCATAGTCGAACGCCACCGCGGACCGATCCAACACGCGCATCACCACCGTCTCGCCATACAGCGAGGGAATGGTCGAGACGCGGAAATCGATCTCCTGGCCGCGCACTGCCAGCTTGATGCGACCATCCTGCGGCAGCCGCCGCTCGGCGATGTCGAGCTTGGACATGATCTTGATGCGCGAGGTGATCGCAGCCGCCAGCCGCGCCGGCGGGCTCTCCGCCTCGCTCAGCACTCCATCATAGCGATACCGCACGCGCAGCCGGTCCTCGAACGGTTCCACGTGGATATCGGAGGCCTGCGTTTCCACCGCGCGGGAGATGATCTGGTTCACTAGCCGGATTACCGGCGCCTCGCTGGCCAGATCCTTCAGCCGCTCGGCATCTTCCTCGGCCGGCGCACCGTCCGCCTCGCTGCCCAAACCGCCTGCATTCGGTCCGGCATCGGCGCTGCCATCGGGATACAACTTCTCGAACGCCGCCTCCAATTCGATCGGCACCGCCACTTCCAGCCGGACCTTATGCCCGGTCGCGGCCTGGATCGCGGAAGACACGAAACTCTCCAACGGATCGGCCGTGGCCACGATCAGAATGTCATTCTCCAGCGCTACCGGCAGGCAACGCAGGTTGCGCAGAAATTTCGGCCGCAACCGTTCGGGAAACAATGGCTCCTGCGGGTAGCGCTCCGGACCGGCCACCTGCAAATCCAGCAAAGTGGCGAACGCCCGCGCCAGGGCGCGCTCACCGACAAGTCCCAGTTGCAGCAGCACACCATCCAGCCGCTGACCGCTTTCCGCGGCCACACGCCTTCCACGTTCCAGCGTCCGGTCGTCGCAATGCCCTTCGCGCGCCAGTATACCGGCCAGCGCCTCGATCGGATGAATGGCCCCCAGATCAGGGTCCTGGGCACCGGCACGGAGGGATGTCAGGATCGCGCTCCTTGTCATTTCATTGCAACAAACAGCGGGATGATTTCGCCGTATGATTTCTGCCACTATGTGGGGGCCGGCGACAAGGCCATGGATGCCGAATTCGGTCGCGCCCACGACAGGAGTTTGACTTTGCTGACCTCGTCCGTGCCCATGCTGGTTATGCCACTGATGCTGGTTCCCGTGCTGCTGGCACCGTTCATCGGCAGCTTTCTCGGTGTGCTGATCCGGCGACTGCCGGACGGGCGGGAAATCGCCATCAGCCGTTCCGCTTGTGACACATGCGGCCATCCGCTTGGGGCACGCGACCTGATCCCGCTGGCCAGCTTCCTGGCGCTGCGCGGCCGCTGCCGCCATTGCGCCGCCCTTATCGCCTGCTTCCACCCCGCTGTGGAACTTGCCGCCCTCGCTGTGGCGGCGATCGCCACCTGGATGATCGAAGACGACCTTCCCCTTTTATGGGCCGCCTGCGGCCTCGGCTGGACCCTGCTGGCGCTGGCCTGGATCGATGCCGAACATATGCGGCTGCCCGACATCCTTACCCTACCCCTGCTTATAGCCGGTCTGGCGGTGACCGGATGGCTGACCCCCGAGGACCTCCCGGCTCACGCGCTCGGCGCGGCAACCGGCTATGCATCCATCGCGTGCCTCGCCTTCGCCTACCGCCGGCTGCGCGGGCGGGATGGCATCGGCCTCGGCGATGCCAAGCTGCTGGCTGCTGCGGGTGCCTGGCTCGGCTGGCAGCCACTCCCCTGGGTCGTGCTGCTGGCGGCCTTGGTCGGTATCGGGATCGCGCTCACCGCCCGGTGGCGCGGCGCGGCCATGACGGGAACGACCGCCTTGCCTTTCGGTCCGTGCCTGGCGGTCGCCATCTGGACGATTTTTTTGTATCCGGCCTGACCGATCAGGGACGCCGGGAACATGCATCGCAGATCACGATCGACCCGGCCACAAGCAGGCTTCGCGGCCGCGCCGGACGGTTTCACCCTGATAGAAATGATCGTCGTGCTGGCGATCATGGGCATGATGCTCGGCCTCGTTCTCACC
>CAINEA010000561.1 GCA_903847525.1 uncultured Acetobacteraceae bacterium
GGGCGGGTATTTCGGCGATGCGAATGATTTCAAGGGCCTTTACGTCGATGTGTCGGTCAGCGCCGTACCGGTTGCGGCACGGAATTGAGGCGAATGCCCCGCGATAGGGGGGCGGCGCCTCTCCTGTTAGGATGGCTTTGAAAACCATGGCCGGACATCGCACGAAGCGCTAACGGGTCTGCCTTCGATCCATCCGGCCCAGCAGAACAGGACCTGAACCATGCCCACCAAGGACAGCAACGGTACCGCCCTCGCCGATGGGGATTCCGTTCAGGTTATCAAGGATTTGAAGGTGAAGGGCACATCCTCCACCCTCAAGCGCGGCACCCTGATCAAGAACATCCGCCTGACCGACGACGAAGCGCTGATCGAGTGCAACGCCGAGAAGATCAAGGGCCTCGTGCTGCGTACCGAATTCCTCAAGAAGGTCTGATCCCCGGCGCCCGCGTCGGCGCCGGAGCATTCAGACACACAACGCCATCAATTCCCGCACATTCGGCGCGCGGTCCAGTTCGGCGACCGCGCCCAGCAAGCGGCTGACCCGGTTGGCGCCCAGGATCGGATCGGCGAGCGCGGTGAACTTGTCCTCTAGCCGCTTGCCCTGCTCGGCCACGTCGGGTGCAGGGATGCCGGCGTCGTGCCGGGCGGTGATCACGCGTCCGTCGGTCAGGTGGATATCCATCTCCGCCAGCGTGTGCGGCCAGCCGTTCTGGAAATCGATCTCCATCTTGTCGCGCAGGCCGGCCAGTTTCGGATCGGCGGCGTTGGCGTCGGTGTAGCTGTCCAGCCGCCCAGTATCCAGGCCGGCCAGAGCCATCGCCGTGGTCAGACGCAGGCTGAACTTCGCTTCCAGCCCGGTGGTCGGCTTGGCGATATTGCAGACGCGGTCCGTCGCCTGGTCGATCCGCAGCACGATCTTCTGCACCGTATCCGGGGTCACCCCGTGGTCATCACGCAACTTGCGGGCGGCTTCGATTGGGCCGTGCGTCAGGTAGCAGGCGGCATGGTATTTGAACAGATTGTTGCGCATGTGCAGGCCGCCTTCCGGGGTCTGCATCGCCTGTTCCGGATGGAAATCCGGGCTATGGGTCTTGGCAAAGCCCTGGGCGCATTCCAGCACGTCGCCGCGAGAAGTGAAGCCGCGCGCGGCCAGGCGGGCCGCCAGCAAACCGTGATACGCGGCCTTGCCGGCATGGAACGGCTTGCACATCGTGCCGAACATCGATTTCAGCCCCGCCGCCTGGGTGCCGGCAATGCCGAGCGCAGTGCAGGTGGTGTCCACATCCAGGCCCATCAGATGCGCGCAGGCCGCGGCCGAGCCGAACGTGCCGATCGTGCCGGTGGCGTGAAAGCCCAGCCCGTCATAATGGCCTGGCTTCAGCGAACTGCCGAAGCGGCATTCCAGCTCATAGCCGGCGACGAAGGCGGCGATCACGTCGGCGCCGGACGAACCGCGTTCCTCCGCCAGCGCCAGCAGTGCGGGCAGGATCGCGACGCTGGGGTGGCCTGGCATCGCCAGGTTCACGTCATCGAAATCGAGCGCGTGGGACGCGGCGCCGTTGATCAGCGCCGCCGACAGCGCCGGCAGCTTTTTCGCATGGCCGATGACGGTGGCGATTTCGTGCCCGCCCTGGTCCTCCATCTCCGCGAACATCATGTCCGTCAGCGGCTCGGCGGCGCCGGGCAGGGTGCAGGCGATGTAGTCCAGGATGCATTGGCGCGCGAGCGCGCGGGCTTCCTCGCTCAGCGTTTCATAGCGGACCGCCAGCGCCTGTTCGACCAGCGCTCGGGTCAGGCCGTCTCCGTTCGGCGAAATCTGGTTCATCGTGGGTTTCCCTCTAGCGGCCCTTAAAATTGGCCTTGCGCTTTTCGTTATAGGCCAAAACCCCCTCGCGGCGGTCCTCGGTCGGCACCATGCGGTTATAGGCCTCGATCTCGAACATCATGGCGCTGTGCAAATCCATGTTCATGCCGAAATTCACCGATTGCTTGATCTGCCGTGTGGAGATCGGCGCGTTGCCGGCAATCGTGGCGGCGGTTTCCAGCGCTTCCGCCAACAACGTTTCCGCCGCGCAGATGCGGTTGATCATGCCCCATTCCAGAGCCTGTGCCGCGGTGAACGGCTTGCCCGTGAGAAGGATTTCCTTGGCCCGGCGCGAACCCACCGCGCGCGGCAGGTTCTGCGTGCCGCCCGCGCCCGGCATGATCCCGAGCGTAACCTCGGTCAACGCGAAGCGGGCGTGCTCGGCCGCGTAGATGAAGTCGCAGCACAGCGACATCTCCATGCCGCCGGCGAAGGCCGCACCGTTCACCGCGGCGATCACCGGCACCGGGCAGCCGACCAGCGCGCGGATGCCGCGCTCGAACAGCAGATGTTGGCTCTGCCATTGCTGGTCGGTCATGCCGTTGCGTTCCTTGAGGTCGCCGCCGGCGCAGAAGATGCGCTCGCCGGAACCGGTCAGCACGATGCAACGGTATTTCGACGGATCGGCGTTCACGCTCTCGAACACATCCAGCAGGTCATGGCCCATCTGGGTGTTCATCGCATTGCCGGATTTCGGCCGGTTCAGCGTGACCAGCAGCGTGTATTCCTGCGGCTCGGCGGTCAGCAGGGTCTCGTAGGTATCTTTCAAGAAAACATCTTTCAGGGGGCGCTTTCCAACAGGTCTCTTTTATCGCGCGAACGCTAACAAGCGGTCCGGAAGGGGTCAAACCGATCGCGAAGGGTCAGATCGGCGGCGGTCCATATGGATTGGTCGCGGCGTCGCCGCGACGGCAGAGCCACACCAACAGAATAATCGCACCCACCAGCGGTATCAGCGACAGGAACAGCCACCACCCGCTCCGACCGATGTCGTGCAGGCGGCGCACCTCCACCGCGATGGCGGGCAGGAAGGTGGCGAGTGAAACGGCATATTCGAAGACTTTGATGCCGATCGCATAGTCGATGACTGCCGCGACGATCTGCAGCAGGATCAGGAACAGGATGAAATACCAGAGCTCCGACCGCCGGGCCCGCCCGGAGAAGGTCGCGTAGTTGGAGAAACAATTGCTGACAGCCTGGGAGAAGTTCATCGCGGAGTTCTTTCGCAGGATGATTTCAGGATGCAGGCTCGGGCCTCAGGGGGGCCTCAGGGGGGCGGCGGGCCATACAGGTTCGGCCCGGCATCTCCCGGCTTGCAGAGCAGTATCAGCAGCCAGATCCAGCCAATGACCGGCAGGAAGCCAAGCAGGATCCATCGTCCCCGCCGCCCTATGTCGTGCATCCGTCGCACGGCCACGGCGAATTGCGGCACGAACGTTCCCAGCGCAAAGAGCCCTTGCAGCACACCGCCGGAATTGAGCCCCTGATCCAATACCTGCAGCACGATTTCGGCGAGCACGACGAACAGCGTGAAATACCAGTACTCGGACCGGGAGGCGCGCGTGCTGAATGTCGCGTAGTTGGAAAAGACGCTGTTGACCGCTTGCGGCAGGTTCATCTTGATCTCACGGGTTGTGAACAATCCAATACCGACACGGATTACCGGCTTTACCGGATGGCCGCCAGCACCCGTTGCACGAAGCCGCCCACGCAGGCCGGGTCGGTCCAGCGCAGCACCGCCACCAAATCATGCTCCGGATCGATCCAGGTCGTGTTCCCGCCGGCGCCGACCGCGAAAAAGCTGCTCTCTGGAGCCGCCGGTACGCGTGCGCGCAAGGTATTGAGCCACCACAGGAAGCCATAGCTCGCGTTCAGCCCGCAGGGCGTCAGCGATTGCGCGAACCAGCTATCAGGCAGGATGCGCTGGCCGCCCCAAAGCCCCCTGTGCAACGCCAACTGCCCGATCCTCGCCTGGTCCTCAGCATGGATGAACACCCCGCCGCCCCAATGACTGCCGCCGGGAACCGATTGCATCCGTTCGCCATCGATATCGACGAACGCAGTGTCGTAGCCATGCCATTGCCAGTCGCCGGAAGCACCGATCGGCGCCATGATCCGCTCGGCGAACACCTCCGGCAATGGCCGGCGAAACACCCTCAGCAGCGCCAGCCCAAGCCGGTTCACCCGCACATCGTTGTATTCCCAATAGGTCCCCGGTGCCCGCAGCGCCCGCACATCGCCCTTCCGGCCGCGCCCTTCGGCCGCCAGATTGCGGCCGCGATCGATCATGTCGGACTTGCCGAACAGCGTGCCCTCCCATTCCGAGGTCTGCTGCAACAGATGCCGCCATGTGATCGCACCGTTATGCGCCCCCTCGAACCCGCCATCCCGCACCAGATCCCCCATTTTCGCGTCCAGATCGGCGATCAGACCGTCTGCATGGGCGATGCCGGCCAGCAAGGACAGGTAGGATTTCGCCACGCTGAACGTCGGGTCCACCTGGCGCGTATCACCCCAGTTCGCGACGATCCGGCCATGCCGGACGATCACCCCGTTCGGCGCCCCGCGCGGACGGATCGGTCCGATCACCGCATTGTCCGGTGCCGGCTCGAAATATCCGGATTCCAGATACGCCCGCAGGTCGCGGGGGAACGGGGTCTCGTTGGCCTCGGCAAAACCGGCAGCCGCGTTCAGCAGCTCCGCGTCAAAACCGGCCTGTTCCGGCGGGTGCATCTGCCAGCCATCGGCATCCGGAAGCGGTCGTTCTGCCTTTGGGGCGTCGGCCACGGGCATCTATCCATTCTCCAACCTGAATTTCGGGGACTATGGCTTGGGCGTAATGCCGCGCATACTGGCAACGTTGGGGCGGTCCGAAGAGGCCGCGACAGACAGAGTATGGAGGCTCGGGTGACTTTATCTGGACGCGATGCGCGGCGAGAGGCGCTGCTGAAAAGCTCGCTGTTCCAGGCGATGACCCCGCAGGAACTGGACGAGACGCTGAAATTCGCCGTCGAACGGCGCTGTCCGAAGGGCTCCATGATCTTCCAGAAGGGCGATGACGGGTCCTCGCTGATGGCGGTGCTGGTCGGGCGGGTGAAAATCAGCTCGGTGTCCGCCGAGGGCAAGTAGGTCACCCTGAACCACATCAGCCAGGGCGAGATCTTCGGCGAGATCGCGTTGCTGGACGGCAAGCAGCGCAGCGCAGATGCCACGACGGTGGAAGACTCGCTGCTGCTGGTGGTGGAACGGCGGCATTTCCTGCCTTTCGTGCGCAAGAACGACGATCTCTATCTCCGCCTGCTGACCGTCCTGTGCGACAGGCTGCGCCGCACCAGCATGGCGCTGGAGGAGCTTGCCCTGTTCGACCTGCCGGCCCGCCTCGCCCGGGTGCTGCTGAAGATGGCCGACGACTATGGCCGCCCGGCCGTCGGCGGCGTGCGCATCGACATGAAGCTGTCCCAGCGCGACCTCAGCAACCTCGTCGCTTCCACGCGGGAAAGCGTCAACAAGCAGATGCAGTCCTGGCGCAAGGACGGCATAGTCGACATGGACGGTGGCCACATCGTGCTGCGCCGCGCCGGCGATTTGCGGATGCTGGTGGAATAAATCGTAACTGCCCAGGTAGTCGATCGCTGATCGACGGTTGACA
>CAINEA010000562.1 GCA_903847525.1 uncultured Acetobacteraceae bacterium
AAGTTCGCGAGTTCTCCTGAATTTCATACCGAGGCGATTCTTCGAACGAAAAATATCCCAGGAATCACGGTTGGCATCATTTGCGCCGTTTTTGCGCCGGCCGCGATGCTCACCTTGCCTCGCGTGCCGTATCAAAGCCTGTTAGACACGATGGAGACATCCACAGGCTGTTGACTGCAGAAGGCGGCGATCATGGACCCCGTAAGTGGTGCACTTGGCCCCGATGAAATCTGGAAGTTGCCGGCAGCCCAGCTGCTTGTGCGGCTGCAGGCGACCCCGGCCGGCCTTCATGCTTCGGACGTGCAATCGCGGCTGACGACTTTTGGGCCCAACGACGCCGCCAACGTCAAGCGGTCGCCGCTGTGGCTGCAATTCCTCGCCCGCTTCCGCAGTCCGCTGGTCATCATCCTTCTCGTGGCGAGCGCGTTGTCCGCAGCGACGGGTGACACCGCGAGCTTTTTTATCGTTGCGGCCATTATCACGGTCAGCATGACGCTGGATTTCATCCAGGAAGTCCGCGCCCAGAATGCGGTTGAGGCGCTGCGCCGGTCGGTTGCGGTTCAGGCAACCGTGCGGCGCGACGGGGCAAAGCTCTCGGTGCCGATCGACCAGCTGGTCCCGGGTGACATTGTCGAACTGATCGCGGGCGATCTGGTTCCGGCGGATGCCCGGTTGCTCGAAAGCCGCGACCTGTTCGTCAACCAGGCTCTTCTGACGGGTGAGCCGTATCCGGCCGAGAAACTGGCCGGCGATATCGCGTCCGGCGCCGAAAATCCCGCCGGAGCGTCGAACGCCGTATTTGCCGGCACCTCGGTGATTAGCGGCACCGCAACGATCGTCATCTGCCGGACCGGGGGCGGGACCGCGCTCGGCAATCTGGCAACCAGCCTGGCGGAAAAGCCGCCGGCCACCGCCTTTGAAGTCGGCATCCGCCATTTCGGCCTGCTGATCATGCGCTTCACCGTGTTGATGGTGTTGTTTGTGCTGGTGGTGAATATCTATTTCCACCGGCCGGTGCTGGAATCGCTGATGTTCGCGCTGGCGCTTGCGGTCGGGCTGACCCCAGAGCTGCTTCCCATGATCGTGACAGTGACACTCGCACGGTCGGCGATGGCGCTGGGCAAGAAAAAGGTAATCGTAAAGCGACTCTCTGCAATCCACGATCTCGGCGCCATGGACGTGTTATGCACCGACAAGACCGGCACCTTGACGGAGGCCACCATCAAGCTGGTCCGGGCGATTGACGGCAGCGGCGCCGAAAGCCAGCGTGTCTATGTCAATGCCTTTATCAACAGCAAGTTTGAAAGCGGCATGAAAAGTCCGCTCGACGATGCGATCCTTGCCGCCCGGCCGTTCGACATGACCGGCTGGAAAAAGATCGACGAAGTCCCCTTCGATTTCGAGCGCCGGCGTGTTTCCGTCCTTGTCGAACACGAAGCCAAGCGACGATTGATCGTCAAGGGTGCGCCGGAGGACCTTCTGCGGTTGTCCGGCCATTATGAAGGGGCAGACGGAGCGGAGCAGCCGCTCGACGCGGAGACGCGCCATGCGTTCGAGGCCACTCTGGATGCGCTGGGAGGGCAGGGATTTCGCGCACTCGGCATAGCAAGCCGTCTGGTCGATGAGAGCCACGAGACCGCCGCCATCACCGACGAGTGCGATCTGATTTTTTCCGGCTTCGTCGTATTCCTCGACCCCCCAAAAGCAAGTGCCGGGGCCACGATAAAGTCCATGGCGGCCGCCGGCATCACCGTGAAGGTGCTGACGGGCGATAACGAACTTGTGACCCGCCATGTCTTTGCGGAGATCGGTATCCCGGTCACGGGGGTGCTCACGGGTGAAGTCCTGGCGCATCTCCCGGACGAGGCGCTGATAGGACAATTGTCGCAGGTGAACCTGTTTTGCCGCGTAGACCCGCAGCAAAAGCATCGCATCCTGTTGGCGCTGAAGCGGCTTGGTCATGTCGTCGGCTTCATGGGCGATGGCATCAACGACGC
>CAINEA010000563.1 GCA_903847525.1 uncultured Acetobacteraceae bacterium
AGCCGGCGGTCCTTGGGCATGCCAAGGTCGCCGGTCGCGGTCTCCATCGGGCCGAAATTCTTGGAGAACGCGTATTGCTGGTCATCGTCGATGCGCTGGTCGTGGAAGACCAGCACGGCGTATTTGTTCATCGCGGCTTCGATCGCCGCCGCTTCGGCCTGGGAAACGCCGGCGGCGATGTCGATGCCGGAAACCTCGCCGGCAAAGTCCGGCCGGGCCGGATCGATCGGGCGGAAGGTCAGCTTGGACTGGACGGAGACGTTCATGGCGTCGCTCCTGTTATTTTGCGGCGTTTCCTCGGGAAGGTTTAGGCGGCCTTGCGGAAGGTGCGGGGAATGCCGGCCTTCGGCAGTTGGCCGTTCAGGGCTTCGGCCGGCAAGCCGGCGTGCAGGATGCGGCGGGCCTCGAACAGCTTCTCCAGGTCGATACCGGTGGAGAAGCCCATGCTTTCCAGCATGAACACCAGATCCTCGGTCACCACGTTGCCCGACGCACCCGGCGCATAGGGGCAACCGCCGAGGCCGGCGATGCAGCTGTCGAACATGCGCACGCCCTCTTCGAGACCGGCCAGCGCGTTGGCGATGCCGAGGCCGCAGGTGTCGTGCAGGTGCAGGCCGGCCAGCTTGTCGCCGATCTCGGCGCGAACGGCGCGGACCACTTCCTTGATCATCGCCGGATGGCCGTAGCCAACGGTGTCGGCCAGCATGATCTGGTCGACGCCGGCCTCGACCAGGCCGACGGCGACGCGCACGACATCCTTGGTCGGCACCAGCCCGTCGATCGAGCAGCCGAAGGCGGTGGAGCAGCCGGCGATCACCGGCATCTTGCGGTTCTGCTGCTTGATCCAATCCACAATGCCACGGACCTCGGTGATCGATTCCGCCGGGGTGCGATTCAGGTTCGCGCGGCTGTGGCCCTCGCTGACGGAGACGGGAATGCTGACCTTGTGGGCGCCGGTGTTGTAGGCGTTCTGGGCGCCTCGCAGGTTGGGAATCAGCGCCTGGATGACCGTGCGGTGCGCGATGACCTCCGGCAGCACCAACGAGCGCTCGACGATTTCCTGCGTATCCGCGAGCTGTGGGATGACGCGGGGCGGTACGAAGCTGCCGACCTCGATCTCCGGCACGCCGGCGGCGGCGATGGAGGCGATCCAGGCGACCTTGTCGTCGGTGCTCATCCGGGTCTTGGCGATCTGCAGCCCGTCGCGCGGGCCGACTTCGCAGATGGTGACATGTTCAATCATGAGGAAACCTCGCGGGAAGATATGGGGACGCGGGACGGCCATGCATAGCCCGCCCGGATGCTTGACCCCTAGGGTGAAACGCCCTGCCGCCGCGCGCAAGAGAGGCCGATGCGGCCGGGTAAAGTTGCCAGCAACAAGGCGAGCCTCTATTGCCGCGGGCTGGCTTCGCCCCAAATTATGCTGCTCTGCACAATTCGCAGGCATTTCGCCTCAAGGGACCCGCCTATGATTCCGCGCCCGCCATCCAGCCGCTTGCCGGCATCCTTGCCAGCAAGAGCCCAAGCCGCCTCAGCTCGCCTTGCCTCGCTGATTTGTGCCGCTCTGCTGTTGACCGCAGGCTTGATCACAGGGGTTCCGGCGGATGCGCAGATGCCGGGCGGGCCACCCGCGGTCGGCGTCATCCGCGTGGAAAAGAAGACGATCACCGAAACCGAGGAATTCATCGGCCGCATCCAGGCGGTCAATCGGGTCGACCTGACGGCGCGGGTCACCGCCTTTCTGCAGGAAAAGCTGTTCAACGAAGGCGCGGAGGTGAAGGCCGGCGACCTGCTGTACCGGCTGGAACGCGGCCCGTTCGAGGCTGCGGTCGCGCAGCAGCAATCATCAGCGGCCCAATACGCGGCGCTGCTGGGCAACGCCACCCTGCAACTCAATCGCGCACAGACGCTGCTGAGCACGCCGGCCGGGCAGCGCTCCAACGTCGACGACGCCAAGGCGCAGCAGGCCTCGCTCGCCGCGCAGCTTGCCTCGGCCCAGGCGCAGCTGCGCAACGTGCAGATCAACCTGGACTACACGGAAATCCACGCCCCGATCGACGGCAAGATCGGCCTCAACGCCTACAGCGTCGGCAATGTGGTCTCGCCTTCATCCGGACCCCTGGCGCGCATCGTCAGCCAGGATCCGATGAACGTGCTGTTTCCGATGGCGGTGCGCAGCGTGATCGCGCTGAACAAGCGCTATGCCGATCGTGGCGGATTGGCGGCGGTAACGATCCGGCTGCGTCTGCCCGATGGGGCGCTGTATGACCGGCAGGGCACGATCGACTTCACCGACATTTCCGTGTCCAGCAGCACCGACACGATCACCCTGCGCGGCAAGATCGCCAATCCGGTGCGCACCTCGGCCAAGGAAGGTGGGCCGACCCAGCGCACCCTGACCGACGGCGAGTTTGTGGGCATCACCGTGGCTGGAATCGAGCCGATCGAGGCACTGGCCGTGCCGCGCGCCGCAGTGCTGTCCGACCAGCAGGGCAATTATGTCTATATCGTCGGTGCGGACAACAAGGCGGAGCAGCGCCGGATTACTCTCGGCCAGTCCACCCCCGAACTCGCCGTCGTCGCGGCCGGCCTAAAGGAAGGCGAGATGGTCGTGCTTGACGGTATCCAGCGCGTTCGGCCTGGTTCACCCGTCACACCCGGCCCGGCCGGACCGACCCCCGGCTGGACCCCGACCGCGACCGCGCCCGCTTCCAGTACGAAGCCTTAGCGCATGAGGATTCTCCTATGATTTCCGCGGTCTTCGTCGATCGCCCCCGCCTGGCGATCGTCATTGCCGTGATCATGACGCTGGCCGGCGCGCTATCGTTGACCCGGATACCCGTCGCCCAGTTCCCGCCGATCGTGCCGCCGCAGGTTCAGGTCAGCACCAGCTTCCCCGGCGCGTCGGCGAATGTCGTGGAAACCACCGTTGCGCAGGCGCTGGAAGCGGCCATCGTCGGCGTGGACCGCATGATCTATATGAAGTCCAACAGCGGCAACGATGGCAGCTACGGCCTGACGGTTACCTTCGATATCGGCACCAACCCCGACATCAACACCGTCAACGTCAACAACCGCGTGCAGACCGCGCTCGCCAAACTCCCTGCAGAGGTGCAACGCAGCGGCGTGACGGTGCAGAAGCGCTCCTCCGCGATCCTTGCCTTCGTGCAGTTCTATGCCGAGGACAACAAATTCGATCCGCTGTTCATCAGTAACTACGTCACCCTGAACGTGCTGGACCGACTGTCGCGCACACCCGGGGTCGGCCAGGCGCAGCTATTCGGCAAGCTCGACTACTCGATGCGGATATGGTTCGACATCGATAGGCTGAACGCCGTCAGCCTGGTGCCGTCGGATATCATCCAGGCGATCCAGCAGCAGAACGTGCAGGCGCCTGTGGGGCGTATCGGCGCACGGCCGACGTCGAGCGCGACGCAGTTCCAGCTGAACGTACAGACCCAGGGCCGGCTGACCACGCCCGAGCAATTCGGCGAGATCGTCGTGCGTGCCAATCTGGACGGCTCGGTGCTGCGGGTGCGCGATTTGGCGCGGGTGGAGTTGGGTGCCGCGAATATGGATGCCGAGAGCCGGTTGAACGGCGATCCCGCCGTATCCATCGGCATCTACCTGTCGCCCGACGCCAATGCAGTGGCAACCTCGGCTAAGGTGCGACAGACGCTGGACGATCTCGGCAAGCGCTTCCCACCGGGCCTGAAATCGCAGGTGTTCTACGACAGCTCTACCTTCGTGGCCGACACGATCGACACGGTGCTGAAGACGCTGGCTGAAGCCTTCCTGCTGGTCGTGCTCGTGGTCTACCTGTTCATGGGCAATGTCCGCGCGACGCTGATCCCGACGATCGCGGTGCCGGTCAGCCTGATCACCACCTTCGCGGTGCTGCTCGCGCTCGGCTATTCGGCCAACACGATCTCCCTGCTGGCGATGGTGCTGGCGATCGGCATCGTCGTCGATGACGCGATCGTGGTGGTGGAGAATGTCGAGCGGGTTATGGAGGAAGAGCCGGACCTATCGCCGAAGGACGCCACCAAGAAGGCGATGGCGCAGATCACCGGCCCGGTC
Organism: uncultured Acetobacteraceae bacterium; assembly: GCA_903847525.1. GTDB lineage: Bacteria > Pseudomonadota > Alphaproteobacteria > Acetobacterales > Acetobacteraceae > PALSA-911. The sequence goes on from CAINEA010000563.1 coordinate 4,081, forward strand.
ATCGCCATCACTTTAGTGCTGCTGTCGGTTTTCGTGCCGATCGGGTTTATTCCAGGCATCTCCGGCCAGCTGTTCCGGCAGTTCGCGGTGACCATATCGGTCGCCACCGTGGTCTCCGCTTTCAATGCCCTGACATTGTCGCCGGCCCTCTGCGGCGTGTTCCTGCGCCATGAGGGCGTCAAGCGCGGGATCATGGGCTACGTGCTGCGCGGCATCACCGGCGTGCGCGACGGCTACGCACGGATCGTGCAACGCCTGTTGCGTGTGGCCGTGCTCAGCGTGGTGGTGATCGCGGCCTGCGGTGCCGGCATCTATGGCCTGGGCAAGATCACACCGACCGGCTTCCTGCCGGAAGAGGACCAGGGCGTGTTCTTCGTCTCGATCCAACTGCCTGACGCAGCATCGGTCTCGCGCACCCGGGCCGTGGTGCAGCAGGTGGAAGCCATCCTGCGGCCGATGCCGCAGATCGACCGGGTGCTGGCGATCGTCGGGTTTTCGCTGCTCGACGGCGCCAATCAGCCGAACTCGGCTTTCGTGGTCGCCAAGCTGAAACCGTTCGCGGACCGGCAGGCCGAGGCCGACAACGTGCAATCGGTCATTCGCCGAGTTTTCGGCGCAGCACAGCAGATCCGCTCGGCCGCGGTGTTCCCGTTCAACCTGCCGCCGATCATCGGCCTTTCCACCTCCGGCGGGTTCGAGTTCCAGCTACAGAACCTAGAAGGCCAGGACCCTGCCTCGATGGGCAGCACGGCCTCCGGCCTGGTGGCCGCGGCCAATGCCGACCCCAGGCTGGCGCGGGTGTTCTCTACGTTCAGCCCAACCAACCCGTCGGTCTATCTGGATATCGATCGGGAGAAGGCGCAGGCGCTGGGTTTGTCGGTGATCGATGTGTTCAACGCCCTGCAGGCCACGTTGGGCGGCATCTACATCAATGACTTCAACCTGTTCGGCCGCAGCTGGCAGGTGAACATCCAGGGCGTGGAGGGCAATCGCACCGAAATCCCGCAGATCTTCAAGATCTTTGTGCGCAACAAGACCGGCACGATGGTGCCGCTGCGTGCCATCGCCGATCTTCGCGTCGTTGTCGGGCCGCAGGTTATCAGCCGGTTCAACAACTACCGCTCCGTCACGATCAACGGCGGCCCGGCCCCGGGCGTATCTTCCGGCACGGCGCTAGACGTGATGGCGCAGGTGGCAGCAAACACGATGCCGCCGGGCTATGCCTATGAATGGTCGGGAACCGCCTACCAGGAATTGGCCGCGGCCGGGCAGACCGGCCTGATCCTGGGATTGGCTGTGCTGTTCGCCTATCTGTTCCTGGTCGGGCTGTACGAAAGCTGGATGATCCCGGTGCCGGTGCTGCTGTCCGTGACCGTGGGCGTGTTGGGCGCGTTCGGCGGCATCCTGCTTGCTGGGCTGCCACTCGATCTCTATGGCCAGATCGGGCTTGTTGTGCTGATCGCGCTGGCGGCGAAGAACGGGATTTTGATCGTCGAGTTCGCCAAGGAACAGCGCGAGGCGGGGCTGCCGATCCACGAGGCGGCGGCAGCGGGTGCGAAGATGCGGTTCCGCGCGGTGATGATGACGTCGATCGCTTTCATCCTCGGCCTGATCCCGCTGGTCTGGGCGCACGGCACGGCGATGCTGAGCCGGCGGGCGGTAGGCACGGCGGTGTTCGCCGGCATGATCGTGGCCAGCACGATCGGTATTTTTCTAATTCCGATGCTCTACGCCGTTTTCCAGGGCATCCGCGAATCCGCGAAGGAACGTTTTGAGCGCCGGAGGCTTGCACGCCGACGGCATTGAGCGCCGATCGTGCCTCTTGGCCTTCCGATCGTGGACGGTGCATGCTGTATGCCATCATTCTTTATTCCCGGAGCGCACCATGAGCCAGTTCGGTCTCGCCCAGCCCGTCCGCCGCGTCGAGGACCCGCGTCTGCTGAAAGGCGCCGGGCGCTACACCGATGACATCGTGCTGCCTGGGATGCTGTTCGGCGTCGTGCTGCGCAGCCCGCATGCGGCGGCGACCATCACCGCCATCGACACCTCGGCCGCCAAGACGATGCCGGGGGTGAAGGCGGTCTATACCAGCGCCGATCTGAACGCGGACAGCATCGGTGGCCTGCCCTGCGCGGTGCCGATGACCAACCGCGACGGGTCCAGCGGGGCGATGCCGCCGCATCCCGTTCTGGCAGACGGCGCGGTGCGCCATGTCGGTGATCCCGTGGCCTTCGTCGTGGCTTCCACCATCCAGGAAGCGCGCGATGCCGCCGAGGCGATCCGCGTCGATTACGACATCCTGTCATCGGCCACCGACCTCGCCACAGCCATCGATACCGGCGTGGCACAGGTTTGGCCCGATGTGGCGAACAACACCGTGTTCGACTGGGAGATCGGCGACAAGGCCGCGACCGAGGCCGAGTTCGCTAAGGCGGCGCACGTGACTAGGCTGCATGTGGTGAACAATCGCATCATCGTCTCCTCGATGGAGGCGCGCGCCGCGCTGGCCGATTACGATGGCGATCGCTGGACGCTGTACACCAATACCCAGGGCGGCTGGCTGGTGAAGGGACTGATCTCCTCGGCGGTTTTCAAGACCGACGCGGAGAAGTTCCGCATCATCACTCCCGACGTCGGCGGCGGCTTCGGCATGAAACTGTTCCTGTATGCCGAGCATGTGCTGACCTGCTACGCCGCGCGCAAGCTTGGCCATCCGGTGAAATGGGCGGCGGAGCGCAGCGAGGCGTTCCTGTGCGACACCCAGGGGCGCGACAATCTGACGCTCGGCGAGATCGCGATGGACGCGCAGGGAAAATTCCTGGCGCTGCGCACCCGCAATGTGGCGAACATGGGCGCCTATCTCTCTACCTTCGCGCCGTATATCCCGACCTATGCCGGCACCAGCGTGCTGGCCAGCATCTACGGTTTCAAGGCGATCTACGCCAACGTCATCGGCGTGTTCACCAACACCCCGCCGGTGGATGCCTATCGCGGCGCCGGCCGGCCGGAGGCGAATTATCTGGTGGAGCGCCTGGTCGATGCGGCGGCGCGGGAGATGAAGATCGACCGGATCGAGCTGCGCCGGCGCAACATGGTGCCCTCCTCGGCGATGCCGCACAGCACGCCGGTGGGCAAGACCTACGACAGTGGCGAGTTTTCCACCGTGCTGGACGCCGCATTGAAGACGACCGATTACGCCGGCTTCCCCGCCCGCCGCGCTGCCTCCGCCGCGAAAGGCAAAAGGCGCGGTATCGGCGTGGCCTACTATCTGGAGGCCACTGGCGGCGACGCGACGGAACGGGCGGAAATCCGCTTCGCCGATGACGGCTTCGTCGATGTGTATGTCGGCACCCAGTCTACCGGCCAGGGCCACGAGACCGCCTATGTGCAGCTCACGTCGGACCGCCTGGGCATCGACGGCGAAAAGATCCGGGTGCGTCAGGGCGACACCGACACCATCCCCGTCGGCGGCGGCACCGGCGGCGCCCGCAGCCTCTATTCCGAAGGCCAGGCGATCCTGCTGACGGCTTCCACGGTCATCGAAAAGGGTAAGAAGGCAGCATCCGAGGCGCTGGAGGCGGCCCCGGCCGATATCGTGTTCGAGGGTGGGCGTTTTTCCATCGTCGGCACCGATCGCGGCATGGACATCCTGACGCTGGCGACAACGCAACGGAAGAAGGCCGCGGCGGGCGAGGACGTCACCACGCTGGATGCGGCGGAGATTGCCAATATCGACCATCACACCTTCCCGAACGGCTGCCACATCGCCGAAATCGAGGTCGATCCGGAAACCGGACATATCGACATCCTGCGCTACAGCGTGACCGACGACGTGGGCAAGGCGGTCAATCCGATGATCGTCGCGGGCCAGGTGCACGGAGGCGTGGCGCAAGGGATCGGCCAGGCGATGATGGAACGCACCGCATTCGATCCGTCTACCGGCCAGCTGCTGTCGGGCAGCTTCATGGACTACCAGTTGCCCCGAGCCGACGATCTGCCGGATATCGAGGTGGAACTGATCGAGGTGCCGTGCGGCACCAATCCTCTGGGGGTGAAAGGCGCCGGGGAGGCCGGAGCCGTGGGCAGTCCGCCCGCCCTGATGAACGCGCTGCTGGACGCGCTGGCCGATAGCGGGATTACCCAGATCGACATGCCGGCGACACCGGAAGTGGTTTGGCGGGCGCTGGCGCAAGCGGCCTGACAGGTCACTCAGGCCTGCGTTGCTTCCCGGCGCGCGGGATGGCAGTTTGCGGCCAAGGTTTGGCAATGAGGAAAGTCGTGCAATGGCGGTAAACAAGATCTATCCGGACGCGACGGCGGCCCTGGCTGGGGTGCTTCGGGACGGCATGACCATCATGGCCGGCGGGTTTGGACTGTGCGGCATTCCCGCAGCGCTCATCGAGGCGATCAAGCTGTCCGGCGTGAAGGACCTTACCTGCATCTCCAACAATGCCGGAATCGACGATGTAGGCCTCGGCGTGCTGCTGCAGACCCGCCAGATCCGCAAGATGATCAGTTCCTATGTCGGAGAGAACGCCACCTTCGCCAAGCAGTATCTGGCCGGCGAACTGGAGATCGAGTTCAATCCGCAAGGCACGCTGGCCGAGCGTATTCGTGCCGGCGGTGCCGGGGTCCCGGGGTTTTACACGGCCACCGGCGTCGGCACCGCGATCGCCGACGGCAAGGAGACGAAAATCTTCAACGGCCGCACCTACATCCTGGAGACCGGCCTGGTCGCCGACCTGGCGATCGTGCATGCCTGGAAGGCCGATCCGGAAGGCAACCTCGTCTATAACAAGACCGCCCGGAACTTTAATCCGATCATGGCAACGGCCGCGAAGATGACCGTGGCCGAGGTCGAGGAACTCGTGCCGATGGGGGCGCTGGACGGCGACCACATCGTGACCCCCGGCATCTTCGTGAAGCGGATCGTCAAGCTGGACAGTGTCGATAAACGCATCGAGCAGCGCACCGTGCGCAAGCGCGAAGCGGCGTAACAAGCGGCAGCGAAGCGCGAGCGTTCTGAATCTATCGGGAGATAAACAAATGCCCTGGACACGCGATCAGATGGCCGCTCGAGCGGCCCGTGAAATTGAAGACGGCTTCTACGTCAATCTCGGCATCGGCATCCCGACGCTGGTGGCCAACCACATCCCGGCCGGGATCGACGTGCAGTTGCACAGCGAGAACGGCATGCTCGGCATCGGCCCGTTCCCGTTCGAAGGGGAAGAAGACGCCGATCTGATCAATGCCGGCAAGCAGACCGTGACCGCATTGCCGTCCACCAGCTTCGTGGACA
>CAINEA010000564.1 GCA_903847525.1 uncultured Acetobacteraceae bacterium
GATTGATCGGGATAGGGGGACGCCTCGCGGCGCCGCCCCTCCCACACCACCGGGCATACGGGTCACGTACCACGGCGGTTCGACCGAGTTATGCTGAAGCCGGAACATAGAGTCGGGGGAGACCGAGCGAATCGAAGTGGTGGTTGCGCAGGGCGGCTTGGACCGCCGGGTGTCCTGACATGCGCCAGAACCCCGTTGGTGAGCCGGCGGCGACCGCTGCTCTGAACTGCGATACCCCACGGCGGCGCAGTTCTTTGAAGCGGTTGTGCCCGTTCCCCCCCTGTCGCCAAAGATATGAGCGTAATCTTCGGCGAATCCACGCCTCCAGATTTGTGAGCACCCGGGGGGTCTGGCAGAAGCCGAAGTAGCCGCGCCACCCGATGAGGTATGGCGCCAGTTCCTCGATAATCTGCGACAGGCTAAGCCCCCGTATCCGGCTCGTCATTTCCCGGACTCGCTCCTTGAATTTGTCGAGGGCTTTTGGCGCGATGCGCCGCTCGCTCCCGTCATTCGAGATGCTGAACCCCAGAAATTTGCGCTCCTCCGGCCGCGCCACCGCGCTCTTCGTCTCGTTGACCTTCAGCCGCAGCTTCTGGGTCAGGAACCGGCTTACCGAGGCCATAACCCGTTCTCCAGCGCGGATGCTGCGGACATAGATGTTGCAGTCGTCCGCGTACCGGCAGAAGCGGTGGCCTCGGCGGGCCAACTCCCTGTCGAGATCGTCGAGCATGATATTGCTTAAGAGGGGCGAGAGCGGACCGCCCTGCGGGGTCCCCTCATCCACCGGAAGGACCAGGCCGTCTTCCACCACCCCGGCCTTGAGAAAGGCCCGGATGAGTTTGAGCACGCGTTTGTCGGATATCCGCGCGGCAACGCGGGCCATCAGACAATCGTGGTTAACTCGATCGAAGAATTTTTCGAGGTCGAGATCAACGACGACGTTATAGCCCTCGGCAACGTAACGCTGCGCTTGGGCCACCGCCTGATGGGCCGAACGCCCCGGTCGGAAACCGTAACTATGCTCCGAAAACGTCGGGTCCCAACGCTCTTGCAGGACCTGCAGCACGGCTTGCTGGATCAGTCTGTCAACGATGCATGGCACGCCGAGTTTTCTGACCCCTCCGTCCGGCTTGGGTATTTCGACCCGCTTGACCGGCTGCGGCTGGTAGGTTCCGTCGAGCAATCGAGACCGTATGCTTGGCCAGTGCTCACGCAGGTAGCCCTTGGCGTCGTCGATGGTCATCCCATCCACGCCAGGGCTGCCCTGGTTCCTTCGAACGCGTTTCCACGCACTTTGGAGATTCTCTCCATCGCACACCTCCTCCATGAGGTGTTCCGTCACAGCCGGGCTTTCGACTGCTGGCGTCGCCACAGGTGGTTCGGCCCTCGGGTGTTCGGCGGCCGGGGCTTCACCTCGACCGTTCGATTCCGAGGCCAGTGAGTACTGGATGTTCTGTCGCTTTCCACTCATGAGTTGCCAATCCTACTTGCCGCTCCCAATCGTTCGGGCCTTCAGCCATCGTTTCCGGCTCGGTCTATCCGTTGCTCCGCCTCTCGGCTTGGAGTGCCTCAATTAACTTCCTGTTTACGCACTTTTCTCAGCTTCTCTTTCGTGGCACATATCGTGAACATTCGATTTAGCGAGGCAGGGACGATGGCTCGAAACAAGGTGCAATTCCAAAAGGGTCTCAGCGAAGCGGGGTTCGAGGCTCTTTA
>CAINEA010000565.1 GCA_903847525.1 uncultured Acetobacteraceae bacterium
CTGGCACGGGGCGCTCAACCTGGATCACATCCTGGCATACAAAGAAATCTAATCAGCGTTGAACAGCCCTGCGAGTCCCCCTGTGGTCTACCGGCACAAGCCGTCAGCCAGACACGCTCAGGCCGTTGGTCCGTGATGCATTTTCTCTCCGGCGTTGACACGCCGGTGCTTGTGTGTAGCATAAATAAATAAATAAATACAATGATCCAAACACCGGCTCGACTAGAGAGACCATTATGAAAACCAAGACAAACCATATCAAATATGTGGGTATCGACATCACAAAGAATACAATAGAAGATACAGCTCTGTCCCAAGATTTGGGAGAGAAAGTCCATTCATACAACCTTTACAAACGTAGATTGCACATAGAAAAAAATGTGAGAGATATAAACATAAAATATCTAGCAATATGCATAATTAATAGGAGAATTAGTAATGCAATCAATGACAAGTTTTCGATGTTTAAAGACATATTTAAATTTCTCAATTTGACGCTCTTTCCATCCCGGAGCGATATCGGGTGGACAATCGCATCTTTGATTTCTCGCGCGGGGAACGTCCTGTGTAACCCGGTATCGTTCCACAGTGACCTCGCGGATCGCATTGCCACCGGGGTGTACACCAAAGTTCTGCCGCAAAACTTTATACGCCGCAGTTCGGTGTGGACCGTTTGCATCCGGCTTTTGATTTTGGCAGTGGTGTCGTTGCCATCGCCGCTCCTGGCCCAACAAAAGCCGGGGACAAAACCGCCAAGCGCTGCCGTGCCTTCCTCGCCTGCGCGTGAACCGGTGCCCGCGGTGACTGCGCCCGTTGCAGTCGATCCAAAGAAATCGAACGCGCCCGCATGGACTGTAGGCTGTGCGTCTCGTGTGAGGGGGGGGGCGGCCGATTGCTCGATGGAACAGCGTCTGTTCGACCAGGCTAGCGGGCGTCTGTTGTCGGTGGCCCTGTTCAATGTGCCCGGATCAACGCGGCAACCGATGTTGGTGCTGCAATTGCCGATTGGTTTGTCGCTTCCGGATGGCGTGAGCCTGACGATTGATGAGTTGCCGGCGCGGCCGGTAGCCTTTCAGTCCTGCGACGCACGCGGTTGCCTGGCCTCAATCCCTGTGACCCCGGAGTTCTTGGCCGCGCTGAAGCAAGGCAAAGCCATGACGGTCCGCGCAGTGTCGGTCTCCCGCGACGTAATGATCTTTCCACACAGCCTCTCCGACTTCTCCGTCAGCTTCGACGCAATCCAATGAATCTGCTCAGCGCTGTCTCGAGCCCAAGCCGTCTCGGACACCGTATGGGGTGTCTGGCTCGCTGGTTGGTCCTAGCGTTGCCGATCGCTGGAATGCCGCTTTGGGCTAGTGTCGCGGCGACACTGGCTGCTCCCGCAGTGGGACCGAACGTGTATTTTAATTCGGTTCAGACCGGCTCGAGTGGATCGAATGGCCAGAATACGGGAGGCGCTTGCGCGACCCCTGCAACGAAGGGTGGAACAGGAGCGAATGGCCCCACCGTGAGCGCGTCGCAAACCGCGCCAACAAATGGGGTCAGCGGGGTCACAACTGAAAATACAATAGCCTCGGTGATCAGTAACGGTGGCAAAGGCGGAACGGGCGGTAGTAACGAGACGTCGGGTGGGGCCCTCTGCGTCACTGGAAACGGCGCGGCCGGACAGGTGGGCGGAACCGGTGGCGCGGGTGGGGACATTACCTTCACGCTCGGTAACGGCGCCGGCACGCAGGTCTATTCCGGAACCGGGGCCTATATCTCCAGCCAGGGCGGTGCTGGCGGTAATGGTGGTAATACCAATACGGGCAACACGGCTGGCCCGGGTGGCTATGGCGGTCAGGGCGGAACGGTAACAGTTACTAATAACGCCAGCTTTGTGGCCACTGGCGCTTCAAGCTACGGCATTTTCATCCAAAGCCTCGGCGGACAAGGTGGGAATGGTGGCAACAGCACAAGCGCCCTGGGGGGAAGCGGCAATAGCGGGTTGGCCGGCGGAACGGGCGGCACTGTGTATGTTACCAATAACGGAAACATCTCCACGGACAGCATCATTCCGCTCTTTGCTCAAAGTATCGGTGGCGTGGGTGGCGGCGGGGGCAGCGGCGGCGGCTGGTTCGGCGGTTCCGGCGGCGGCGGCGGCTATGGGGGCAATGCCGGAACGGTATTCGCCAATAACACCGGGTCGTTGACCGCCGGTGGCATTGGCGACAACGGTATACTGGTCC
>CAINEA010000566.1 GCA_903847525.1 uncultured Acetobacteraceae bacterium
CGCATTGCCTCGCCTGAAATGCTCCCGGCTGCCTACCCGTTGCCTCATTTAACCTGCTCCCCACCGGTATGCATCGGCGGGGGCGGACATGGGGCAAATCAGCATGGCGACACGAGACGAATTGGTGGTTGCACTGGCGGGACGTTACGCCGCGAGCAACCGGATGGAACGAGGACGGATCCTGGACGAATTCGTGGCGTTGAGCGGTTTGCATCGCAAGCACGCGATGCGTTTGCTCCGCGCTGGCCGGCCGGGCCACCGGTCCGGACCTCGTCCTGAGAGACGCTTATATAATGAGGCTGTCCGGGAAGCGCTGATCGTGATCTGGGAAGCCTCGGACCGGGTCTGCGGCAAGCGGCTGCGGCCGCTGGTGCCGATCCTGGTCGAGGCGATGGAGCGGCACGGCCATCTTCAACTCGCGCGGGAGGTTCGCACGGGGTTGGAGGCGATGAGCGCCGCCACGATCGATCGGGCGCTGCGTGAGGTCCGGGAGCCAGGCGGAGGAAGAAAGCGCCGGAACGCGCCACCGTCGGCGGCGATCCGGCGTAGTGTCCCGGTGCGAACCTTCGACGGCTGGGACGATCCGGCACCCGGGTTTGTAGAGGCGGATCTGGTGGCGCACAGCGGGCCGACGGCGAAGGGCAGCTTTGTACAAACCCTCACGCTGACGGACATCGCGACGGGCTGGACGGAGTGCGCGCCTCTGTTGGTTCGCGAGCAGAAGCTTTTAACCGAGGTCCTGAGCGAGGTTCGGAAACGCATGCCATTTGCACTGCTCGGGTTCGACACGGATAACGACAGCGTCTTCATGAACCAGACCGTGAAAACCTATTGCGAGGAAGCAGGGCTGGTGTTCACGCGCTGCCGTCCTTATCGCAAGAACGACCAGGCCTGGGTCGAACAGAAGAACGGTGCCGTGGTCAGGCGCACTGTGGGGTACCGGCGTTACGAGGGGCTGGAGGCGGCGGCGGCCCTGGCGCAGCTGTATTCATCGTTACGGTTGTTCGTGAACTTCTTCCAGCCGTCCTTCAAGCTCGCCGGGAAGGCGCGCGATGGTGCGAAAGTCAAGAAAAAATACCATCCACCGGCCACGCCTTATCAGCGGCTGATGGCGGATACCCGGACCAGCGAGGAAGTCCGGCGCCAGGTGACGGCGATCCACGCCACCCTCGACCCTGTTCAGTTGTTGCAATCGATCCGCTTGGCCCAGCAAGAGCTGGTTGAAATCGCCGACCGTCCAACCTTGGGTGAAGCGGTGGCGCCCACCGCGCCGACGATGGAGCAATTCCTCTCCGGGCTGCGCACCGCGTGGCAAGAGGGCGAGGTGCGTCCGACCAGCAAACCGAAGGAGAAGGTCCGGCGCGGCCGGCGGCGTCCCGACCCGTTCGTAACGGTGACGGCGCTGATGCGCGAGTGGTTTGAGGCCGAGCCGTGGCGAACATCGCGTGAATTGTTCGAGCGGCTGCAAACCGAACAACCTGGCATCTTTCCCGATGGACAATTGAGGACGCTGCAGCGCCGGTTGAAGGAGTGGCGGCGCGAGATGGCGCATGAAATGGTGTTTGGCGCCGAAACCTTTGGAGAAATTCCAGAGTTGGCATCGGCCTCCTCGAACACCTGACCCTGGTTTTTTATGGTCCGGGTTTCGTGACGTACCGCTTGTCAGTGGCGCGGCGGCGGCCTGATCCCCCGACTGGTGTGGAGTATGCCACGGTGCTCGCTTCGGGGAAGGTCCGGTGCTCGCCATCCTCGCCATGCTCGCGCGAAAGGGCGCTGCGCGTGGCTCCGGGTGGCTCCGCTCCTCTCTTCCCCTCCGCTGCGCGCCGCGGCTCGGGCCGCGCCAGGTCGGGACAAGAAAGCAGGCTCGCCGATCGAACAAGAAAGCAGGATTTTCGACGGTCCGATTGACAATCTGACGCGGCGGCGGGAGCATCCTGGTGAGGCAATGCCCGGCCCGCTCGGGAGCATTCCTGGATGAGGCAATACGTTTCTCATACAG
>CAINEA010000567.1 GCA_903847525.1 uncultured Acetobacteraceae bacterium
CGTTCATCCGGAAGGCGCTGGAAGCCGGCATCAACTTCTTCGACACCGCCAACCGCTACTCCCTCGGCCGGAGCAAGGAGGTGCTCGGCCGCGCGCTGAAGGATTTCGCGCGGCGCGAGGAAGTGGTCATCGCCACCAAGGTCTTCAACCGCATGCGCCCCGGCCCGAATGGCGCCGGCCTGTCGCGCAAGAACATCCTGTTCGAGATCGACGAAAGCCTGCGCCGCCTCGGCACCGACTATGTCGACCTCTACCAGATCCATCGCTTCGATCACGCAACGCCGATCGAGGAGACGATGGAGGCGCTGCACGAAATCGTGAAATCCGGCAAGGCCCGCTATATCGGCGCCTCATCGATGTATGCCTGGGAGCTCGCCAAGGCCCAGGCGGTCGCCGAGCGCAACGGCTGGACCCGCTTCGTCAGCATGCAGAACCTGGTCAACCCGATGTATCGCGAGGAGGAGCGGGAGATGCTGCCGCTCTGCGCCGATCAGGGCATCGGCGTTATCCCCTGGAGCCCACAGGCGCGCGGCCGGCTGACCCGCGACTGGGACTACAAAAGTGCCCGCACGGAGACCGACGAAGCCTACGGCCGCATGTTCAAGCGCGCGACCGAGGAAGCCGACAAGCGGGTGATCGATCGCGTCGCCGAGATGGCGAAGGCGCGCGGCGTGAAGCGGGCGCACATCGCGCTGGCCTGGCTGCTGCACAAGCCGGTCATCACCGCGCCCATCGTCGGCGCCACCAAATTGGAGCATCTCGACGAGGCGCTCGGTTCGCTCGAGGTGAAATTGTCGGCCGAGGAGATAGCGGCGCTGGAGGAACCCTACGCCCCGCATGCTGTGACCGGGTTCGCCTGACGCAACGTCTTTCTGCGGTAAGGGCGCTGGAGGATCTGCGAACGTCACCGTCGAGCCATCTATCTTTACTTCAAAGCTATGCTGCTGCGACGGACCTCTTGAGCATTTGATCAACCTCAAGGCGGATGTACCGGGAGAAACCCAAAACCTCCAGGTCCTGCCGCGAAAGCCATAGCCTCGCTTCTGCAACACTGAACGACTTAATCGGGCAGATGTTCGTCAAGCGGCCCGCGGCAAATCGAGACAGTCCAAGCGATATGAAACTAATCATGGTTTTGTCCGAAGCACCAATCTCGAGGTAAAGGGCAATCGAGGGCAAACTCTTCTGAAGCTCCTCCAGTCCATGAGCGCGAAACGCTTCGGCGAGCAACTCCGTGTAGCAACCAAACGCACGAACGTAGTTGAATCGTAGTTCGTTTTCGACCAAGTCCAGTGTCGACCGGATAGCTATATTAATACTCTCGTTTTTAATACTGCGCTGTCGGCCATCTACCAGTTCCGAAATCGGCATGCCACGCATCCACTGCAATAGCATAATACCAGTTCCCACGGATCAGAACCGATGCGCCCAGTCGCGTAAACCGATGGACATGATGCGCCATGGTTGGTCGGTGAGTTTGTTCCATGCCTCGCAACAATGTCCGACGATATCC
>CAINEA010000568.1 GCA_903847525.1 uncultured Acetobacteraceae bacterium
GTCGAGCGGCCCGGTGATTTACGCGGGGATGCGAGGTCGCCACCCTCCCGGTGTTCGATAACCTCGGTCACGCGCCGCAGCGGACGGACCTTGCTGACCCCGGCAACCGGCCTGCCGTCCCAGATCACCCGGAACTTGAAGTTCTTGTACGGATCGAGGCGTGTTGGATTGACCGTGAACTCAGCCATCGCAATCTCCCGTAACGAAGCTTCAGACGTGGAAGCTTTCGCCGCAGCCGCAACGGCCTTTTTCGTTCGGGTTGGTGAAGGTAAAGCCGCTGGTGAGGTTCTTTTCCTCATAGTCCATAACGGTGCCGATCAGGAACAGGGAGGCCTTGCGGTCCACCAGCACGGTCAGGTCCTTGTCCTTCACCACCTCATCGGTCGGCGCCGGCTCGTCGACCCAGGACATGTCGTAGGACATGCCGGAGCACCCCTTGGTCTTTACCCCGATGCGCAGCAGCTTGCCCTGCTCGCCTTTGGAATAAAGCCGCGACAGACGGTCGGCCGCGGCATCGGTCAGGGTCATCAACGGAGGCAGGGCGCGGCGCGGGCGGGTGGGTGTTGTTGTCGTGCTCATGGCGTTGTCGACCTCAGAACATGTTCAACGAAAGGCGTGCTTCTTCACTCATCCGGCTCTGGTCCCATGGCGGATCCCAAACGGTTTCCACCTCGCAGGATGCCACGCCGGGAACGGCCATGACCGCCTGCTGGACCATCTCCGGCAATTCCTGCGCGCTGGGGCAGGCCGGCGCGGTGAGTGTCATTTCCACCTTCACGCGGCCATCGTCATGGATATCGATGGCGTAGATCAGGCCGAGTTCGTAGATGTTCACCGGGATCTCCGGATCGTAGACCGTGCCGATGGCGGCGATGATGCCGTCCTCGGTGGGCTTCGGCTCGGTCGAGCCTTCCGGGGTCCAGGCGCCGTGGGTGCCAGTTTCCTGGCTGCCAACGGGGGGCGTTGTCTCCGTCTCCGGCGGGGTTAGGTCATTCACTGCTCGCCTCCTTTGCGCCGTCCAGCGCCGCCACGAGGGCGTGCCAGGGCAGGGTCGCGCATTTCACCCGCGACGGGTATTCGTGAACGCCGGACAATGGTTTCAGGCGTTCCATCGCCGGTTCTAGCAATGGCGCACAATCCGGGCAGGTTCCGCTGCGCGCCATCTGCTCGAAGCCGGCGAACAAGCCGCGCACCGCGTCGGCCTTCAGACCGGCGACGCTTTCCACCATCAGATCGGCCGAGGCGATACTGATCGCGCAGCCGCGCGCCTCGAAACCGGTTTCGGCGATCACGCCATCCGGGGCGTAGGCAACCCATACCTGCACACGGTCGCCGCACATCGGGTTGTCACCCTTGGCGGTGGCATCGAATTTCTCCAGTCGCTGCATGTGCGCAGGCTTGCGCCCGTGCTGCAGGATGACGTCCTGATAGAGATCTCGAAGATCGTCAAACATTGGATTTATTCGGCATCAGGTGAAGAACTCCCGCACGCGCACCAGCGTATCGGCGAGGACATCAATCTCTTCCTCGGTCGTATACACCCCGAAACTGGCCCGCGCCGTGCTGTCGAGGCCCAGGCGGCGCATCAGCGGCTCGGCGCAGTGTTGCCCGGCCCGCACGGCGATGCCCTGGCGATCCAGCAGCGTGGCGATGTCGTGTGCATGCGCCTTGTCCAGGGTAAAGGAGACCACACCGCCGCGGTCCTGCGCGCTGCCGATCACGTGAACGCCTTCCACGCCAGCCAACCGGGCTAACGCGTGCTCGGTCAGCCGTGCCTCATGCGCCGCGATGGTATCGAAGCCGACGGCCTGCACCCAGTCGATCGCCGCCTTCAGGCCGATGCCTTCGATAATCGCCGGCGTGCCGGCCTCGAATTTATGCGGCACCTCGGCCCAGGTGGAGTGTTCATAGGTAA
>CAINEA010000569.1 GCA_903847525.1 uncultured Acetobacteraceae bacterium
CCGAGCTTGTCGTGCGCGTAGTTCGCCAGGGCGGTGACGTCGACATCGGCGAGGGGGAAGGTGGAGTAGGTGAAGTCACCGAGATTGGCGATGTCGGGCGAGTTGGCGCCCATGTTGATCTGCACGACGTGGCCGCGGTTCATCACCGGGCCGAGCGCCTTCACGACCGAGCTCCAGGCCGTGACGATCAACGGGACCTTGTCCACGTCGATGAGTTTCTGTGCCGCGGGAATGGCGAGCTCCGGCTTGGCCTGGGTGTCCAGGACGATCATTTCGAGCGGGTGGCCGTTGACGCCGCCGCGGTCGTTGACGTCCTTCACCGCCATTTCGAAGGTCTTCACGAAGTCCAGGCCATAGCCGGCTTCGAGGCCCGTGGTCGGCATCAGCGCGCCGAATTTGTAGGCTTCCTTGCCCTGCGCCCTGGCACGCGTCGCAGCCAGCGCGCTGGCGGACAGCGCCAGCGCCGCGCGGCGGCTGATCTGTGAATCCCATACGCGTTTGGTCATGGCGTTCTTCCTTCCCTACTCGGCCGAATCTTGCAGGGTTCGATAACCTGTTCGATCCGTCTCTAATTTGTTGGGCGGGAATGTGGAGAGAGCGGCGCTTACCGTCAAGGCCGGTTCTCGGGCTCCTTCGCTGGTGCGCCTTCGCGCATTTGTACGATCTCGGCTTCCAACTCGGCGATGCGCCGGTCGCGGGCCGCGATCGTTTCGGCCACGTCGGCCGCCTCGAAACGCTGGGGAATGTGCTGCGGGCAGTTGGCATCCCAGGCAGTGACGCGGAACAGAATCGCCTGTTCGGGCTTGGCCTTGTAGCCTTCGGGCATCAGTTGGCCGATGAGGGCGGCGTCGTCGGCGACCACGCGTGCCTCGCCCCAGACCTTGATGCGGCGACGGTTCGCATAGTCGATCAGGAACAGATAGGCCTTTGGGTTCTCCGCGAGATTGCCGAGGGTGATGTACTCGCGGTTGCCGCGATAATCGGCAAAGCCCAGGGTCTTGTCGTCCAGCACACGGATGAAGCCCTTTGGGCCGCCACGATGCTGGATGTAGGGTTGCCCCCCGGCGTTAGCAGTGGCGAAGAAGACGCTGTTCTGTTCGGCGATGAACTGCGCGAGATCGGGCGTGATCGTGGTTTGCCAGCCTCTGCCCTGCTCCTGCGCCGCGTAGGCGGCGCGGGACCCGCGGCGGGACTGGAGGCGCTTTACCGACGTGGTGAAGGCGACGTCGCTGGGATAGGTCAAGACATCGGACATGGCTGTGCTCCTCATAATCCCAGGTCGGTCAGGCCGGGATGGTCGTTCGGGCGCCGGCCGAGTGGCCAGTGGAATTTGCGGTCGGCGGGTTGGATTGGCACGTCGTTGATGCTCGCCTCGCGCCGGCGCATCAGGCCGTCGGCATTGAACTCCCACTGCTCGTTGCCGTGCGAACGAAACCAGTTGCCGCAGGCATCGTGCCATTCATAGGCGAAGCGCACGGCGATCCGTTCGCCGGTGAAGGCCCAGACCTCCTTGATCAGGCGATATTCCTGTTCGCGCTGCCATTTGGCGGCGAGGAAGGCGGTGACCGCCTCGCGCCCGGTCAGGAACTCCGACCGGTTCCGCCAGACCGTGTCTTCGGTGTAGGCCAGGGCGACCCGGGCGGGATCGCGGCTGTTCCAGGCATCTTCCGCCAGGCGGGCCTTCTGGGGTGCGGTTTCGGCGGTGAACGGCGGCAAGGGGGGACGGCTCATGTCTGTCTCCGGGATGCGGAAGGCAGCCGGCCGGGCGTGACCCGGCCGGCGGTGGTTGGCTTCAGGCCGCGACGGGAACCGGGAAGTCGATCACGGTGCCGGCAACCTCGTTGACGTAGTTGGTCAGCGTGTTCAGTGCGACGTGCAGGACGATCTCGATCACCTGCGCGTCGGTGTAGCCGGCGTGGCGGACCGCGTTCAGGTCGGCGTCTGCGACGTGGCCGCGTTGGCGGACGATTTCCGCCGCGAAGCGCACGGCGGCATCGGCCTTCGGGTCGGTCGAGCCGCCGTGGCGGTTGGCTTCGATCTCGGCCTGGCTGAGCTTGGCGAGCTTGCTGCCGATATAGCTGTGCGCGGCGTTGCAGTAGCCGCAATCGTTGATGCCGGCCACTGCCAGCGCAATCCGCTCGCGGGTCTGGGCATCGATTGTGCCCTTGCCGAGGGCGGCGTTCAGGCCGAGATAGCCTTCGAGCGCGGCGGGGCTGTTGGCGACGACGCGGAACAGGTTCGGCACGGAGCCGAACTGCTTCTGCACCGCCTGCAGTAGGGGCTGGGCGGCGGCCGGGGCGGCTTCGATGGAGGCCAGAGTGGGGATACGGGACATCGGGTTGTTCCTTGGGTTGGGGCATTTACCGGGCGGAGCACCATGCCCGCCGTGACCGCAATCTGGCTCTAACCGCACTGCGCGATAATCCGTTGGATTGACACTTGTTCATTGCTCAGGCTGCAATAATCCAATGGACCGCCTGGAAGCCATGGCCGCCTTTGTCGCGGTTACCGACCTGAAGGGATTTGCCCCCGCCGCGCGCCGGCTGGGTCTGTCGCCGTCCGCCGTGACACGCGCGGTGGCAGCGCTGGAGGAGCATCTGGGGGTGCGGCTGCTGCAGCGGACAACGCGCACGGTAACCCTGACGGATGTCGGTGCGCGGTATCTGGAGCGGGCTCGATTCATATTGGCGGAGTTGGAGGAAGCCGACGGCTCGGCGCAGGCGGAACGCGTGCAGCCGACCGGCCGGCTGGTGGTCGCGGCGCCGCTGGTGTTCGGCCGGCTGCACGTGGCGCCGCTGATGTGCAGCTTCCTGAACCGCTATCCGGAGGTGACCGGGGCGTTGGAATTGTCCGACCGCACGGTGAACCTGGTGGAGGACGGGATCGACGTGGCGGTGCGCATCGGGCGGCTGGCGGATTCCAGCCTGATCGCCCGGCAGATGGGGACAACCCGGCGCGTGGTCGTGGCATCCCCCGGATACCTGGCGGCACGCGGCGTTCCGGACGAGCCGGAAAGCATCGCCGGGCATCGGGTGATCCAGTGCACCGCCGTTACCTCGGGACGGGAATGGCGCTTTCGGGTGAACGGCGCGGAACGGCTGGTGCCGATCGCGCCGAGCTATCAGACCAACAGCGCCGATGCCGCGGTGTGGCACGCCGAGCGCGATGGCGGGCTGGCGATGGTGCTGGCGTATCAGGCCGAGGAGGCCGTGCAGGCCGGGCGGCTGGCGGTTGTGCTGGCGGATCACGAAATGCCGGCGCTGCCGATCCACATCGTTTATCCGACGTCCCGGCTGCTGTCGGCCAAGGTGCGCGCCTTCATAGATACCGCGGCCGAAATATACGATTGGCGATAGATCTTGCGGGTTGACCGGGGCGTCGGGTTTGAGCAGTGTCCGGCCAACTTGGGAGAACGGATCATTGCGTAAAATTATCGGCCTGGCGCTTACCGCAGCGCTTTCATTGGCTTCTATCACGAACGCGCGGGCGGGCGCCGATGTCGTCAAGATCGGCGTGCTGAACGACCAGACCGGCATGAACGCCGATCTTTCCGGACAGGGCTCGGTGATCGCCGCGCGCATGGCCGCCGAAGATGCCGGCGGCAGCGTGATCGGCAAGAAGATCGAGGTGGTGTTCGCCGATCACCAGAACAAGGCGGATATCGGCTCGTCGATCGCCACGCAGTGGTACGACAAGGACGGCGTGGACGTGATCGCGGACATGCCGTTCTCCTCGGTGGCGCTGGCCGTGCAGGAAATCGCCCGGCAGCGGCAGAAGATCGCCATCTACTCCGGCCCGGGATCTTCGGACCTGACCGGCAAGGCGTGCTCGCCGTATGGCTTCCACTGGACCTTCGACACCGTGGCGCTGGCGCGCGGCACCGGGTCCGCGGTGGTGAAGGCCGGCGGCAAGAAATGGTTTTTCCTGGAAGCGGATTATGCCTTCGGCCACGCGCTGGCCAAGGACACGATCGAGGTGGTGAAGGCCAATGGCGGCACAGTGCTGGGCCAGGCGATCCATCCGGTGAACACTTCCGACTTCTCGTCCTATCTGGTGCAGGCGCAGGCATCGGGCGCCGATGTTATCGGGCTGGCGAACGGAGCGACCGACACCACCAACTCGATCAAGCAGGCGTATGAATTCGGCCTGGCCAAGAGCGGGCAGAAGCTGGCGGGGCTGCTGGTGTTCATCACCGACGTGAACAGCCTGGGCCTGCAGGTGGCGCAGGGCCTGCAGATGACCGAGAGTTTCTATTGGGACCAGAACGACGAGACCCGCGCGTTCTCCAAGCGGTATGCCGAGCGGATGGGCGGCAAGAAGCCATCCATGGTGCAGGCCGGCGTCTACAGCGGCGTTGCGCACTACCTGAAGGCGGTCGCCGCCGCCGGCACCAACGACGGCGCCACCGTGGCAGCCAAGATGCATGAACTGCCGGTGAATGATTTCATGAGCAAGAACGTCGTCATCCGCCGCGATGGACGGGTGATGCGGGATTTCTACCTGTTCCAGGTGAAAACACCGGCGGAGTCGAAGGGGCCGTGGGATTACTACAACCTGGTACGCACCATTCCCGCCGAAGAAGCGGCGCGGCCGGAGTCTGAAGGCCACTGCCCGTTGGTTAAGTAAGGCCAGGGGCTCCGCCCCTGGACCCCGCTAAGGGCTCGCCCTTAGAACCCGCGACTGGTTTGGGAGTTTAGGAAGGGCCTGCCCGGACCTTCCGAGGTCTTGGTAGACCCTCCCTAAACTCCCAAACAAATGGATGGATTCCAAAGGCCCTGCCTTTGGCGGGGGTCGAGGGGGCGGAGCCCCTCGCGTTCCTTCAACCTTCGGGAAACGCCCGCAGGATCGTGGCCGCTAGGCCGGATTTTTCCAGAAACTCCAGGGTCTCCGTCTCAATTCGCGGCGTCATCCGCAGGAAGGCCGCGAGGTCGACCGGATGGTCGATGTCCATGCCGATCCCGGGCGCCGGCACGATGGTCGGCTCGATACCGGCCTGTCGCGACGCATCAAGATGGGGGAAATAGCTATCGTCGCCGAAGCGCAGCTTAACGCCGTCCGGCGGAATGAGCAGGATGGCGTTCGAGCCCTTTTCGTCGTGGGCGGGGGCGATGGTGAAGGAGGGGCCAGGACGATGCGCGGCGATCACGGCGCGGACTTCCTCGGCGCGGATGCGGGGGATGTCGCCGGGGACGGTGAGCATCCCTGCCCTGCCCTCCCGCAGCAGGACCCGGCCACCGGCGGTGACGGCGCCCGTATGGCCGTCGCGGGCGCCTTCGGTGATGACGCGGGCGCCGAGTTTCTCGGCGAGTTCCGTTGCGTGCGGATCGAGGGTGACAACGGCAATGCCGGCGAGTTCCTTGACCTGCACCAGCGCACGCAACACGTCGCGCAGCATGGTGGCGGCCAGGGTGCGGCGCTGGTCCGGGCTGAGGAAATCCGACAGGCGCTGCTTGGCGCCCTCGATTTCCTTGACCGGGACGATGGCCCAGATGTCCGGGTTCATGGACGCTTGCACCCGACCTTGTCCGCGGCGTTCAGTACGATGCGGGCCAGGTTTTCGCGGTCGGCCAGGGTCTTCATCAAGGTGTGGGTGACGAAGACCGGAAGGCCGGCGACGCTGCCGGCGTCGATCTCGTCCAGCACGTAGCCGTCCAGCAGGTCGCCGTAGCGGGCGGCGACGCCGGCGGCGCTGGGGTCGAGGCCGAGTTCGGTCATCATCTTCGCCGTGGGTCCCTTCACCGCCCGGCCGCCGATGATCGGGGAGACGGCGATGATCGGGGCGGCGCAGGCGGCCAATGCCGCGCGCACGCCCGGCAGCGCCAGGATAGGCTCGACGCTGATGAACGGGTTGGACGGGCAGACGATGACGGCGCGCAGGTTCGGCTCGGCCAGGGCGGCGAGGAAGTCCGGATGGGTGCGGGCCGCTTCGACGCCATCGAAAGCGAGATCGCGGACCACCGGGCGGCATTGCCGGTGGACGAAATATTCCTGGAATTCGATCCAGCCGTCCTCGGCCAGCACGCGGGTGCGGACCCGGTCGTCGGTCATCGGCAGCACGCGCGCCGCGACGCCGAGCCGGCGGCAGAAATCGGCGGTGACGGCGGACAGCGTATCGCCGGCGCGCAGGCGCCTTGTGCGCTCGACATGCACGGCCAGATCGCGATCGCCGAGGCGGAACCAGCTTTCGCCGCCCAGCGCGTCGACCGTTTCCATGAACGACCAGGTTTCATCCGCCCGGCCCCAGCCGAGTTCCTGATTGGCGAGGCCGGACAGCGTGTACATCAGCGTGTCGATGTCCGGGGAGATCGACAGGTCCAGATGTTCGAAATCATCGCCGGTGTTGGCGACGATCAGCAGGTCCTCGGGCGGCAGGGTGCGCGAGAGGCCGAGCGCCAGCTTCGCACCGCCGACGCCGCCGGACAGCGCAACGACCAGGCCTTCGGAGGCGGTCACCTGAACAGATCCTCCGTGTCCGGACGCAGCAATTCGCTGGCGGGGGCATCCGGGGCGGTCCAGTCCAGGCCGCGGACCAGCACGACAGGCCGGGCCTCGGCCGCCTGGCCCTGCAGCAGCGAGGCGGCGGCGGCGATCTCGTCGGCGAAGCCAATGATGCTGACCTCCAGGGTGCGGCCGAACAGGTCCGGCTGGCCGCGCAAATCGATCAGGGCCGGCAGGCCGGCGGCGCCGATGGCCACGCCCACCGTGCCGCGGCGCCAGGCGCGGCCGAAGCTGTCGCTGATGATGACCGCGAGCTTGACGCCGAAACGCGCGGACAACTTTGCCCGCAGCGCTTCCGCGCTGCCATCGGGATCGACCGGCAGCAGCAGCGCCCGGTGAATGCCATCGTCGGGCGCGACGTTGGACTGGTCCACGCCGGCATTGGCCATGACGAAGCCGAGCTTGTGCTCGACGATCATCAGGTTGGGCCGGGCGCGGACCACGCGGCGGGATTCCGACAACACAATCTCGACCAGCCTGGGGTCCTTGCCGATTTCCCCGGCCAGTTTTTCCGCTTGCGGCGATGGCGTGACCGTGGCGACGTCGACGGTGCGGCCCTCGGCCTTGGAAACGATTTTCTGGGCAACCACGATCACGTCGCCGGCGCGCGGGCGGAGCCGGTCGGTATCCAGCGCGTCGCCCAGCATTCCGGCCAGATCCTGGCCGGAATGCACCATCGGCAGGCCGGGCACGGCATGCAGTTCAAGCGATGAAGACAGCATGGGAAAGCCTGGCCGCGCTCAGCCGAACTGGGCGCGCAGGCGGGGCATCACATGGTCGGCATAGAGCTTCAGGAAGCGCGCCTGGTCCGGACCCGGGGCGTGGAACACCAAGTGGCGGAAGCCGAGATCGTAGTAGTATTTGATCTTCTCGACATGCTCTTCGGCGTCATTGGAGACGATCCAGCGCTTCGCCGTCCGCTCCAGCGGCAGGGCGTCGGCCAGGCGCTCCATCTCGACGGGATCCTCGACGGACATCTTCTCTTCCGCCGAAAGCGCGAGCGCCGCCCAATGGCGGGTATCTTCCAGCGCACGCTGCTTGTCGGTGTCGAACGAGACCTTCACCTCGATCATGTTGTCGTAGCCGGACTGGTCGCGCGTGGAGAGGCCGATGCCCTCGGCCACGTTCGGTATCAAGGTATCGGTATAGAGCGTCGGCGCCTTGCCGGACGTGCAGATGAAGCCGTCACCGGCGCGGCCGGCATATTTCGCCACCATCGCGCCGGCGGCGGCGATGTAGATCGGCACCATCTTTTCCGGGCGGTCGTAGATCGTCGCCGCTTCGGTCTTGAAATACTGGCCTTCGAAGGTCACCCGCTCCTCGGACCAGAGCTTGCGCATCAGGGTGACGGATTCCCGCATGCGGGCGAACCGCTCCTTGAACTCGGGCCAGTGCATGCCGGTGGAGGGCACCTCGTTCAGCCCCTCGCCGGTGCCGATGCCGAGGATCACCCGTTCGGGGAACATGGCGCCGAGCGTGCCGAAGGCCTGGGCGACGATCGAGGGATGGTAGCGGAACGTGGGGGTGAGCACGGAGGTGCCCATGACGATGCGGGAGGTGCGCGCGCCGAGGGCGCCGAGCCAGGCCATGGAGAACGGGGCGTGGCCGTCCGTGTGCTTCCATGGCTGGAAGTGGTCGCTGACCCATACGGAATCGAAGCCGACCTGCTCCGCCATGACGGAGAAATCCAGCAATTTGGTCGGCGCGAATTGCTCGGCCGAGGCCTTGTACCCAATCTTGATCACGGAACATCCCCCTTGTCGTCACGAACGCAGCACCGGCGCACCCGGCTGTGCGGGGGATGTTAAGGCAGGACGCACCGCGCCACCACCCATGCGGGGGAGGAAGGAAGGCCAGGGGCTCTGCCCCTGGAC
>CAINEA010000570.1 GCA_903847525.1 uncultured Acetobacteraceae bacterium
AGGGTGGGACGATCCGACGCCAGCCGCCCTGCCTTGGGCGGACACTCAAGGCAGGGCACCTCTCTCGGGGCAGCTCAAATATAGCAACTCGGGATAAGACAAGGGTGGGCTTCAGCCCACCACGAGTGCGACGACCGGGCACGGTGGGCTGAAGCCCACCCTACGAAGCGGGGCGCTGCGTCAGGCGCGGGCAGCCTGCATGATCCGCTTCATCCGGGCGACGGAGAACGACAGGCCGCCGACGGGGCCGCGCGGGGCTTCAAGCTGGCCGGCGACGTCCAGCCCGCCTTCGGTGGTGATTTCGGTGCGCTTTTCCGGCACCAGGCACACCGCGTGCGGGAGGGCGGCCGGCGCCCCGATCAACGGGTCGGGGCGGCTACCGCCGCGGGCGTTGCGGATGGTGGCGATATGATCGACGTTGATGCCCAGGCGAAGGCGGCACGGCGGGCGGCGACGGCGGTGGCCTCGTTGCGGCCGGAGACTGCGGCGGACGCCATGGCCGAGCCGGTCGAACCGGACGTTCCGGCGGCCGGACGGGCCGGGTCAGGAGCCGAGCAACTGGCCGCCGTCCACCGCGATGGACTGGCCGGTGATCCAGGAGGCCAGCGGCGAGGCGAGGAACAGCACGGTGTTGGCGATTTCCTCGGGGTGACCAAGGCGGCCGAAGGGGATGGAGCGCAGGATGCGGTTGTATACCTCCGGCGCGGTGGTTTTGCGTTCCTCCCACATGCCACCGGGGAATTCGATCGAGCCGGGGGCGACGGCGTTCACGCGGATGCCCTGTTTGGCCAGCATCGCCGCCTGGGTGGTGGTGTAGTGGATGACCGCCGCCTTGATCGCGCCGTAGGGCGGCGTGCGGGTGGAGGGGCGTAGCGCCGAGATCGACGAGATATTGATGATGGAACTACCCGGCGTTTGCGCCAGGAAGGGCGTGGCGGCCTGGCTGGCGCGCACGATCGCCATCATGTCGATCGCCACGGAGGCGGCCCAGCCCGCCTCGTCGTCCGTGCCGCCGAAGCCGGAGGCGTTGTTGACCAGCACGTCGATCCCGCCGAGCGCTGCCGCGGCGGCGCTGACATAGGCGGCGATCTGGGCGGCGTCGGCGAGGTCGCAGGGGGCGGCATGGGCGGCGTGGCCGAAGGCGGCGATCTCCTTGCGGGTGGCCTCCAGCCCGGCGGCGCCGCGCGCGCAGATGGATACAGCGGCGCCGGCTTCGGCGAAGCCGAGGGCGATGGAGCGGCCGATGCCGCGGCTGCCGCCACAGACGAGGATGCGTTTACCGGTGAAATCGAAGGTCATGGATCGTGGCTCCTTTTGTATGCTCCGATGCTACCCCCTTCAGGGGGCATTGAGGCAATCCCGCCGGTCGCGCTAGCCTGTTCCCAGGGCCGGGTTCACGGTCCGCGAAAAACATAGGGAAGCCTCCATGCCAATGCGAATTCCGAGACGTGCCGGCGCCATCTCCGCAGCGATGCTGGCAGCTGTTTTGATCCTGCCGGGCAACCCGGCCCAGGCCGCCGATGCCGTGCGCGGCGTGACCGATACCGAGATCACCATCGGCACCATCACCGACCTTTCCGGCGTTACCGCGGTGCAGGGCGTGAACAACAGCTATGCCAATCGCCTGGCCTATGACGAGATCAACGAAAAGGGCGGCATCAACGGCCGCAAGATCAAATACATCGTCGAGGACAACCAGTACCAGGTGCCGCGCGCGGTGCAGGCGATGAACAAGCTGCTGAACAACGACAGCGTGTTCATCATGGTGAACAACGGCGGCACGCCGATGAACAACGCCAACATGCCGACGCAGCTGGAAAAGGGCGTGCCGAACGTGTTTCCGCTGACCGCGGCGCGGTCGATGTACGAGCCGTTCAACAAGCTGAAATTCGGCCAGTTCGCCTCGTACTACGACCAGATGCGGTCGGGGGTGAAATACTTCGTGGAGAAGAAGGGCAAGAAGAATATCTGCGCGATGACGCAGGACAGCGATTTCGGCCGCGACGTGCTGGCGGGCGCGGTGGAGCAGCTGGCGGCGATGAACATGAAGCTGGCCGGCGAGACCGTGCACAAGCCGACCGACACCGATTTCAACGCGTCCCTGACGCGTCTGCGCGACGACAAATGCGACCTCATCGTGACCGGCACGATCGTCAAGGACACCACGCTGATCATCTCGACCGCGCGCAAGATGGGCTGGGATGTGGATATGCTCGGGCAGTTCGCGTCCTACGACACGGCGGTGGCCGATGCGCCCGGCAACGTGGCGGAAGGCTATTACGCCATGACCCCCGGCCTGTACGCCTACCCGGACGATCCGCGCCCGGCGGTGCAAGCGTTCAGCAAAGCCTATAAGACGAAATTCGGCCGGGAGCCGAACTTTCTCGGGCAAATGGGCTATTCCGCGGCACAGATGACGATCCTGGCGCTGCAGCGTGCCGGGAAGGACCTGACGGTGGATAGTTTCATCAAGGGCCTGGAGAGCATCGATGGCTTCGTCGATATCTTCGGCAACCCGCCGGCGCATCTGAGCGCGACCAACCACCATGCCTCCACGGAATCGTTCCTGGCGGTGATCAAGGGCGGGCGCTGGGTAGCGGCAATGCCGGAGCCGCTGGGCTACTGAGCCGGGCAATCGGGCGAAGGGAAGAAAGGCCAGGGGGCAGAGCCCCTGACCTTGCTTCCTTCACCCGATGTCCCAGGCCTAGTAAGGCACGTCGCCCTGTATCGTGATGCGGTGCATGATGCGGGTTTCTGCGGGATAGTCGTTGACCGCGAAGTGCTGGACGCAGCGGTTGTCCCAGAAGGCCAGGGAACCGGTTTCCCAGCGGAAGCGGCAGGTGAATTCGGGGCGGATGGAGTGCTTCATCAGGAAGTCCAGCAGGGGCTGGCTTTCCTCGTCGGTCATGCCGTCGAAATGCTGCACGTGGCCGCCGACAAACAGGGATTTGCGGCCGGTTTCCGGATGGGTGCGGACCAGCGGGTGAACGCTGGTGGTTTGCACGTTGCCGGGATCGCGCACCTTCATCTGGCTCATGACATCGGAGTAGCGGTCCTTGCGCGACTTGCCGCCGTGCTGTTTGAAGTTGTCACCGACGCAGACGACCTTGAGCCCGTCCAGCATCTTGCGCATCGCTTCGGACAGGCTTTCGTAGGCGAGATACTGGTTGGTGAACATCGTATCGCCACCGGCCGAGGGCACTTCCAGCGCGTACAGGATGGTTCCCATCGCCGGGGCCGGGGAGAACATCTGGTCAGTGTGCCAGGAGCCGCCGAAATTCTTCTTGTCGGTGGGCAGCTTCACGATTTCGAGGATTTCCGGGTAGTCCGGCATGCCCTCCATGAACGGATGCAGATGGATGTCGCCCCAGCGGCGGGCGAAGGCGAGTTGCTGGGCGGGAGTTATTTTCTGGTCGCGGAAGAAGATCACGCAATTGTCGAGCAGGGCGGCGCGGACCTCGTTCAGCACCTCGTCGCTGAGTTCCTGCGAGAGGTCGATCCCTTCGATGATGGCGCCGGCCGAACCGGCGATGCGGTGCGCCTCCAGGTGGCGGTACTGGGTGTTGCGTGGGGCATTCATGGGCTCTGCTCCCTATTGTGATCGCCCGCTGCCGTTGCGGCGGGCGGTTTCAGCTTCCTCTGGGAGCGATCATGGCGCGGAAAGGCCACACTGCAAAGCCCGACACGGACAACATCCTGGCGAAGCCAGGCCAGATGCCGCTACGATTGTTTCGACCGTACAAGGAGAGCGGCGATGAGCGACAAGGCACCCCCGGCGAAGGCCGTCACTCTGGTGACCATTCCGCCGATGATCGATTCGGAGTTCTGCCGCTTCCTGCTGACGCATTACCGGATCGCGCATGTGGAGGAGCCGCATAGTTTCGGTTTCTCGTTCCTCCATACGCTGCCGAACGGGCACACGCTGGTGGCACCGCTGGTCTATGCCGATGGTTTCGCGGTGACCGGGCCGGCGGGCGTTGCCGGGAAGTTCGATGCCGGCGTGGCGCCGGAACTGCGGCTGCTGCGCGAGGATGCGGCGCAGAGCGCGCAGATCAGGGCAGACATGGATCGTTTCAACGGAGCGCTGGCGCGTGCGGTGGCGCAGTACGCGTATTACGTGCTGCTGCCACATCGCGACATCATGCTTGGGCCGCTGACGCGGGGCTGCCCGTCCTTCGAGGTGGTGGCGGTGCAGACCACCTATCCGGTGATCGCCGACACCTTGCGGCTGCTGCTGAAACTATCGTCGCCGAATGCGCAGGAGGCGCTGACGCTGATCCATACGATTATGGACGAGGTGGACGTTCGGCTGGCGGGCGGGGCGGCGTATCTGGTCGGGGATCGGCTGTCGATGGCGGATTTGGCATTCGCCACCGCCGGGGCGCCGGTGGTGATGCCGGAGAAGGATGGGACCGCCGCGCCTTCCTATGGAGAACTGCCGCCGGAGATGCGGTCGGTCGTCGATGAATTCCGAGCGCGTCCGGCGGGGCGGTTCGTGCAGCGGATCTACCGGGACTGGCGGCTGCCTTCCCCGGCTTAGGCCCCGGCTTAGGCCCCGGTCACCAGTTCGTGTTCCCTGGCCTGCTCCAGCGTCGGGGCGACGTCGGCCACGGTGGTGCGGTGCATGTCGCGCGGCACCGACGCGTCGAAATCCCGGGCCCGGTGCATGGTGCAGCGGTCGTCCCAGATCACCAGGTCGCCGACCCGCCAATGGTGGCGGTAGACGAATTCGCGCTGGGTAGCGTGCTCCATCAGGTCGGCGAGCAGCAGGCGGCCTTCGGGCACGGGCATGCCGCGGATCATGCCGGCGTGGGAGGCGAGATAGAGCGTCTTGCGGCCGGAGCCGGGGTGGGTGCGGACCAGCACCTGAGGCACGGGCGGCAGGCGGGCGCGTTCCTCGTCGGAGAAATCGGTGAAGCCGATGGTGGAGCGGGAATGGAGGATGGAGTGCTCGGCGACCCGTTTGTCGATCTGCGCCTTTATGGAGTCGGGCAGCGCATCGTAGGCGGCGCGCAGGTCGGTGAATTCGGTCTCGCCGCCGCTCGGCGGGATGGTGCGGGCGGAGAGCAGCGAGTATTTCGCCGGGGTCGGCTTGAACGAGCTGTCGGTATGCCAGAGCCGGTTGCCGAGGCCGTTCATGCGGCGGCGGTCGTCGAGCGCCAGCAGCCGGCTTTCCTCGTCGAGGTTGGAGACGTCGGAGATATGCGCATCCAGCCGCAGCTTGTGGCCGGGGCGGTAGGCCTTGATGGTGGTTTCCAGCGGACCGAGCCTGGCGCTGAAGGCGATCTGCTGCGCGTCGTCGATGGGCTGATCGTGCAGCACGACCACCGCATATCGATCGAGCGCGGCGACGATCGCGTCGATATCGGACTGGGGAAGGTCATGGCGCAGATCGACGCCGCTGATCTCGCCGACATAGAGCGGATGAAGTTGTTTGATCGTTATCGCCATGGCGCTGCCCTCCGATGTCCCCCTGTACCGCCGTGTCCGGAGCATTCTTGTCCGGCGGGGAATGTCCCCATCAGGATAGGCATCGGGCGCGGTGGCTGGCAATCAATCCGCGCGGACAGGCGCCGGTTGCGGGATCTGCGTCTGGGCCGGCGGATCGGGCTGCGCGATGGGGAGCACGATCTCGAACACCGCACCGGCGTTTTCGTTATGAACCGACATCGTGCCGCCCGCCTGCCGCACGATGGAGTAGCACAGGGACAGGCCGATGCCCGTGCCGCCGCGGGGCCCCTTGGTGGTGAAGAAGGGTTCGAACACCCGGCCGATCACATCGGCGGGCAGGCCGCCGGCTCGATCCTCGACGCGCAGAACGACCTGGTCCCTTGCGGGATACCCGACGATGCGGACGGTTCGCGGGTCATCCGCGGACGTGTCCCGGTATGCGTCGCAGGCATTGCCGATCAGATTGACGATGACCTGCTGAAACAAAGCCGGCTGCAGACGCACCTCGGGCAGATCGACCGGGACATCGACGATCGCTTTCGCGTCCGCCGCGTCCAGCCGCTCCCGCGCCATATCCACCGCTTCCGCCAGGCAGTCCGGCAGGTAAATCGGCATGGCCTCGGTCGGTGTCCCCCGGGCCAGGTCGTGCATGCTATCGATGATCGTTCCGGCACGCGCGGCCATGGCGACGATGCGCTCCAGCTTCTCCGCGACCACCGGGACACCGGCTGCGCCCCGTTGGAGCGCGGCCTTCGCGGCCTCCGCAGCGACGCTGATGACCATCAGGGGTTGCCCGAGTTCATGGCCGACACCCGAGGCAAGCTGCGCGAGGCCGATCAGGTGCTGCGCCTGCGCCAACTGGGCGGCCTGTTCCTTTTCCCTGGAAATATCGACGATATAGCCGGTGATGTGATGGCTGCCGTCGGGCTCGAACACCGCATGGCCGGTGTTGCGAACCCAGGCATAGCCGCCTTCCTTGCGGCGAAAGCGATACTCGCCCGAGGCATCTCCCTGACGGGCCATATCGAGGCGGTGCTGGAGCAGAAGCGGCCTGTCGTCGGGATGTATGATCGCATCGGCGAATTCCCGCGTTTTCCATTCCTCGCTGGTGTAGCCGAGCAGGCCGGCCCCGGATCCGCCATCGCCGCCGCTGAAGATCACGCGCCGGGTGCCCTCTCGCGGCACCTCGGCGCGGTACAGGGCGCCGGGGGCGCTGTGCACCACGGCGCTCAGGCTTTCGTTGGCCTGCTCCAACGCAAGCTGCTCGGCCTTGCGGGCACTGACGTCACGGCCGACGTAAAACCAACCGGTTCGCTCGGCCGGCTTGGGAGCGCCGGATCTTCCGGACGCGACCGGCGGCAAGCGGATCGGGCTCGCTTCCAATTCAAGCCAGACCGTGTGCCCATCTCGATGGGAGGCCGGCAGCGTCAGGCGCGTGTTGCCGGTTGTGTCGGAGACGGAAGCGAGCCACTCCTCCAAAACATCCTTTCCCTCCAGGGCAAGACGGACACCGACGCGGTGCCCGATGAGCTCGGACGGAGGTATGCCCAGAATATCCCGGCAAGCGTCGTTGATGGCCACATGGGTGAAATCCTGATCGATCACGCCGATCAGATCTTGCGAATTGCCGGCGATTTCGTGCAGCAGATCGTCGCGGGCCTGCTGCGAACCTGCATACAGGCGTTGCGCCTGGTTGTGCCGATACAACCGCCATGCCACGACCGCGGCGGCCACCATCAGCGAAAGCGCCGCGGACAGCAGCAGCGCATAGTCCCGATGGCTCGCCCGGTCCTGTCGGACACGGGCAAGCGTGGCTTCCTCGTCCATGCCGACGATGACGCTCAGATCGCCGCCGGGCACGTGCTGGCGGACGGCAATACGCGGCAGGCCATCGACCGGGCTGCGGCCGCGGGCAACCTCGATCCCGGAGGCGCCCCGACCGGCAAATTCCATGTCCGCGTGGGATATGCGTGTTCCGACGGCTCGATTATCGCTACGGATCAGCACCTTGCCGTCGCCGCGTATCAGTGTGACCGCGTCGTTGGGGTGATTGGCGATTTTGCGCGCTATTTCCATTGCACGAGCCGGATCGAACGCCACGACGGTCAGGCCGATCAGCTTGCCATCGTCGTCGCGAAGGGCGGCGGCGAACGGGATC
>CAINEA010000571.1 GCA_903847525.1 uncultured Acetobacteraceae bacterium
GGTCCGGCGATTTGTCGCACCTTTGCTGTTGATTGCCGCCTGGCAGGCGGGGGCCATGCTCGGATTCATTCCGGTGCGCACAGTCTCGGCACCGGCCGATGTGCTGGTAAGTTTCTATCATTTGGTCGCATCCGGAGAATTGCAGCAGAATCTGCTCGTCTCTCTCGCACGGGTCGGGGTCGGACTGTCGATCGCGATCGTGGCGGGAACCGTTCTGGCACTTGTCGCTGGGTTGTCGCGGCTGGGAGAGGATAGCGTGGATGCGCCTTTGCAAATGCTGCGCACGATGCCGCATCTGGCATTGGTGCCGTTGTTCATCCTGTGGTTCGGCATTGGAGAAACGCCGAAAATCGCCTTGGTGGCCTTGGGCGGCCTGTTCCCGATCTACCTGAATTTGTTCGCGGGAATTCGCGGCGTGGACCGGAAACTGATCGAGGCCGCGCAGACACTCGGACTTTCTCGGCTGGAACTGATCCGCCACGTGATCCTGCCGGGTGCCTTGCCGTCATTCCTGGTCGGGCTGCGCTATGCGGTGGGCGTGGGCTGGCTGAGTCTGGTGGTGGGCGAACAAATCAACGCGGAGTCCGGCATTGGTTTCATGATGATGAACGCCCGTGAGTTCCTGCGTACCGACATTATCATGGTGGGCCTGCTGGTCTATGCGTTGCTCGGCCTGCTGGCGGATTTGGGAGTGCGTTGGATCGAACGGACGGCGCTGGTCTGGCGTCCCACCATGCTGGGAGACCGGTAATGGGGGCGATGGCCACGCGCGAGGCCGTGGTGCGGATTGACGGGCTGACCCGGCGGTTCGGCGAGAACGTCGTGCTGGACGGGCTTAATCTACGCATCGGCGCCGGGGAATTCGTGGCGCTGCTGGGGCGCAGCGGGTCCGGCAAGTCGACGTTGCTGCGCACGCTGGCTGGTTTGGATGCGGTAGAGGAAGGTGCCATGCAGGCGCCGTCGCGCCGGGCCGTGGTGTTCCAGGATCCCCGTTTGCTGCCATGGAAGCGGGTTTGGCGGAATGTGGCGCTGGGGTTGGATGATCCGGATCCGAAGGCCAGGGCGTTGGCCGCTTTGGTGGAGGTTGAACTGGCCCATCGTGTCGATGCCTGGCCGGGCACGTTGTCGGGCGGTGAGGCGCAGCGCGCGGGGCTGGCACGGGCGCTGGTTCGCTCGCCGGAGTTGCTGCTGTTGGATGAACCGTTCGCGGCGCTGGACGCGCTGACGCGGTTGCGCATGCAGGACCTGGTTTCGCAACTCTGGGCGGCGCACCAGCCGGCCGTGCTGCTTGTCACCCATGACGTGGACGAAGCCATTCTGTTGGCGGACCGCGTGCTCGTGCTGGAACGCGGCCGGATTGCGGTGGACGAGATTGTGGATCTACCGAGGCCGCGCCGGGTGGAGGCGCCCGGTTTTGTCGAATTGCGCGGCCGGCTGCTGGCCGCGCTGGGCGTGCATGCCACCCATTTGCTAGCCGCGTGATGCGCGGCGGATCGATCACAGGAGACGGACCATGAGCTACACGGAGCAACAGCCGGTTGAATTTATCGGCATGATCCATCATCGCCACCAATCGGAGATCCATCCGCCAGGGAACGTTGTTCTCGATCACGGCTATATCCGTGACTTCGCCCAGGCGGCGGAGGCAGGCGGGTTCGACCGGGTGCTGATCGGCTACCATTCGGATGCGCCGGATGGTTTCATGGTCGCTGCAGCGGCGGCGGCGCATACGTCCCGGCTCGGGTTCCTGGTGGCGCACCGTCCCGGCTTCGTTTCGCCAACGGTGGCGGCTCGGAAATTCGCCACGCTCGATCAGATCACCGCCGGGCGTGCGGCGATGCATGTGATTTCCGGCGGCGACGACACGGACCAGCGGCGCGACGGCGATTACCTGAACAAGGAGGATCGTTACGCGCGCACCGACGAGTATGTCGCTATCCTGAAGCGGGTGTGGACCGAGACCGGGCCGATCAGCCATGAAGGCCGGTTCTACAAGTTCGAGGACGCATCGACCGCCGTTCGCTGCGTGCAGTCGCCGCGGCTGCCGATCTATTTTGGTGGCGCGTCCGACGCCGCAGTGGCGGTGGCGGGCAAGCATGCCGATGTTTTCGCGCTGTGGGGTGAGACCCACGCCCAGGTGCGCGAGATCGTTTCCCGCGTGCGGGCAGAGGCGGCGAAGAATGCACGGCGGGTGCGCTTTAGCCTGTCGTTCCGGCCGATTCTGGCGGACACCGAGGACGCCGCCTGGCAGCGGGCGGAGGACATCAAGCAGACCATTCTGCGCCTTCGCGGCAAGGTCGCGGCGAACACCGCGCTGGGCCCCCAGGTGGTGAACCCGCCGAACGAAGGTTCGCGCCGGCTGCTGGCTGCCGCGGCGCAGGGCGAACGCCTGGACAAGCGGCTATGGACCGGCGCAGCGCTGGCAACCGGCGCGCGTGGCAACACGACCTCTTTGGTGGGTACCCCGGAGCAGGTTGCAGAGGCCTTCCTGGATTATTACGATCTTGGGGTAACCACGTTTCTAATCCGCGGTTTCGATCCGCTGGACGATGCGGTCGAGTATGGCCGGAGCCTGCTGCCGGCGACGAAGCGACTGATCGCCGAGCGCTTGGCCACGCGTCCTCGGGTTGAGGCGGCCGAGTGATGGGCACGCGTCGGAGTTTTCTGGTCGGCGGCGGCGCATTGCTGCTGGCTGGCGCGAGCAGGGTGCATGCTGCGGAGACCGTGCTGCGCATGGGCGACCAGCGCGGCAATGTGCGGGCGGTGATGGAAGCCGCCGGGGTATTGCAGGACCTGCCGTATCAATTGGCCTGGAGCGAATTCGCCGCCGCCGCGCCGTTGATCGAGGCGCTGAACGCCGGCGCCATCGATGCTGGCAATGTTGGCGATGCGCCGTTCACCTTCGGATTTGCGGCCGGCGTGCCGATGAAGGTGATTGCCGGGGCCAGGTCCACCCAGCAGGGCACAGCTATTTTGGTTCGTGGCGACAGCCCGGCGCATAGTTTTGCGGATTTGCGGGGCAAGAAGATCGGCACCGGGCGCGGCTCGATCGGGCATTTCCTGATCCTCGCGGCATTGCGCAAGGCGGGGTTGGCGGAAGGATTTGCAAAGATCGTGTTTCTGTTGCCCGCGGATGCGAAGGCCGCGCTCGCGGCAGGGTCGATCGACGCATGGTCTACCTGGGAGCCGTATACCTCGCAGGTCGAGGTGCTCGAAGGTGGGCGGCAGGTTTTGAACGGGGAGGGACTGACCCCGGGCCTTGGGTACCAGATCGCGTTGGATGCGGCGATCGCAGGTAAGCATGCGGCGCTGGAGGATTTCGTGGTCCGGCTGGTAACCGCGCGGCGCTGGGCGACGGCCAATCCGGATCGCTATGCGGAATTCTGGGCCAAGCTGATGAGCTTTCCGGTGGCGGTGCCAAAGAACTGGTTCAATCGCACCACGATCACCTATGCGCCGGCCGATGCCGCGATGTTTGCCGGGGAACAGCGGGTGATCGACCTGTATGCCGACAGTGGGATGCTGGCGAAGCGGTTCGATGCATCCGCGGCATTCGACGTCAGCTTTAACGCCGCTATCCAGAAGGGGCTCGCCCGGGTGTAACGTCCGGGTCTGGCGCGGGGGCTGACCGGCTGGCCCGGGATACTGTGCGCGGGCCGATACCTGGCCGCTGGCGCCGCAAGGCGAGGTGCTGGTGGCAATCATGTGCGAGGAAGCCAAGGCCATCAAGAACCTGCCGAGGATGCTGGAGCAGGTGCCGGGCATCGGCGTGGTGCAGATCGGGGAGGGGAATTTGTCGCAGGATCTTGGCTATCCGCGTGAATACGATCACCCGACGGTGGCCTCGGCGATCAACGAAATCCTGGCAATGTGCAAAGAATACAACGTGCCCTGCGGACATCCACATGTAAATCCGAAAAATGTGGAGGCACTGGTGGCGCTAGGCTATCGCTGGCTGATGATGCAGCCGGAGTTGAGCTTTGCCGTGGTGAAAATGGGGCGCAAGGCGGCTGGGAGCGAATAGACCGGCCGCCTTGCTTGCGTCCGGTCAGTGAGAGAACAGCACCGGTACGGTCATTTCGTTCAGCAGGGTGCGAGTCACGCCGCCAAAGGCGAGTTCACGCATGCGCGAGTGGCCGTAGGCCCCGGCAACGATGAGGTCGGCACCGATGTCGGAGGCGTAGGACAGCAGCGCTTCGCCGTCGGGGATGTCGCGGGCGACGGTGTGCGCGGCTTCGGTTTTCACGCCGTGGCGCGCCAGGTGCAGCGAGATATCTGCGGACGGCACGTCCCCGTGCCCATCGATCCCGGGTTCCGGGTTGATCGACAGTACCGTTACTTTCTGCGCGGTCTGGAGCAATGGCATCGCGTCGTTGACCGCGCGGGCGGCCTCTCGGCTGGCGTTCCAGGCGACCAGAATGTGCTGGCTGATTGTGTCGAACTTGCCGGCATACGGAATCACAAGCGCCGGGCGGCCGGAGGACATCAGCACGGACACCGGAATATGGTCGCTGCCGTCAGACTGTTTTTCGTGACGGTTTGGCTGGCCGAGAATGGCAAGATCCGCGTAGCGAGCGTGCAAGGCTATCATCGTGCCTGGGTCGCCTTCCACCACGCGCCACTCGCCATCCAGCCCTTCCTGGCGGGCCCGTTCACGAAAGGCAGCCTCGATTGGGGCGACCCGCTCAAGCGCTTCGACCCGGAGTGTTTCGATCAGATCTTCCGGGCCAGGCGACGCAACGGTCATCGAATAGCCGTAGAACATCGATGCGGCCGGTAGGTTGATCGCATGGACCCCCGTCAGATGAGCGCCACTGGCGGCAGCCAAGCGAACCGCTATGTCCATCCGCACGGAACTGCGCGGCGTGTCGTCCAAGTGGACGAGAATATCCTTGTATGGCATCGAACTCTCCCAAACCGTCGATTTGACGCATAGATAGCGCCTGTTCTTTGTTCGCCGGCATTGCGCCAGATCAATTGGGAAAGCGCAATCGTCAACGCGGGTTGTGGCCTGGTGCCCGCTTACGGGTGATTGGTGATAATCCCGTCGATCAGGGTCTCGTAGGCGCCGATGTAGTCGTCCATGGACAGATGCTGCTCGGCATAGCGCCGGGCGCCGGCGCGGAGCTTCTTGGACAGCGTCTCGTCCTCGATCACGCGGAGAATTTGCCGCGCCAGGGCCTTGGTATCGAAGAACGGCGCCAACAGGCCGTTGACGCCGTGCGTGATGAATTCACGCACCGGTTCGGTGTCGGATCCGATCACCGCGCAGCCGCTGGCCAGCGCTTCGCGCAGCGACCAGGACGCGACGAAGGGATAGGTGAGATAGACATGCGCGTCCGAACGCTTCAGCAGATTGAGATAGGTGGTGTAGTCTACCCGCCCGGGGAAGATGACGCGGCCGAGGTCGATCTTGTTGCCGAGTTCGGCGAGCAGGGTTTCACGCCACGTGCCGTTGGCCGCCGCGGCCCCATAGCTGACGCCGTCCCCGCCTACCACGACCATCCGCAGGTCTTTGCGGGCCTTGAGCAACAGCGGCAGCGTGCGCATGAGAATATGGAACCCGCGATAGGGCTCCAGGTCGCGTGCCACATACGTTACCAGCTTTTCCTGCGGCCCGATCATGGCATCGCCGATTTGAAGCTTGGTCCTGCGGGCCTTTGCGGTGGGCGCGCAGGCCGCGAGGTCGACGCCTTCGGGCAGCAGATGGATCTGCTCATGCGACCACGACGGATAGGTGGAGCGTTGCCATTCCGTGGGGGTCTGGCCGTGCTGGCCCAGGCTGAGGGCGAGGTGGTTCACGGCGTTTTTGGCACGGATGCGCGGGAATTCGGACACCGGGATCGGGAACTCGGCGTCGAAACCGACATCGATGCCGTCCGTGTGGTAGTAGAACTCCATGTAGCCGAGCATTGGCACGCCGGGCCAGACATCCGGCAGGTTGAGCATTTCACCCCAACCGTGATGGCCGATGATGATGTCGGGGGTGAAGCCCAACTGCTTCAGGTTGGTCGCTGTCTGGCCAACCACGTCCGCCCGGCGCAGCGCGGCATCCAGTTCGCGCACCGCCCAATGGGTATCGGCGGATACCGGAGGCGGTTTGCGGTAGGGCACCTTGCGCACGCCGGGGATGGCATTGGTGTTCGGCTCCGACAGAAACACGACCTCGTGCGTCTTGGATTTCACCAGGTGGCGAACGAGGTGCAGGAACTGCCCCGGAAAGTTCTGATGGACCAGCAGGAACTTCATTTGCGCAGGCGCGACGGTCCTGCACGGCGCGTTTGGCCGCGTTCGTCAGGGATGTATATACCGGGCAGCATGTTGGGCGTCTCGGTCAGGCTCAGCGGGCCGGCCTGCCGGGTGGCGTGGCGCGTTTCGCTTTGGCGGGCTGCTTCGCGTTCACAGCCGGCTTCGTGGGTTTGGGCGGCGGCGCTTTGGCGGATATCTTCGCTGCCGCTGTGGGCTTTGTGGGCGCGGCCGGCATCGTCGCGGCTACCGGCTTGGCGGTAACGGTCGCTTTGGTTGGGGATGCCGGCCGGGCTTTCACAGGGCTAATGTCAGCAGCAGGGCTCAGGATGGGCCGCGTCTCCGCCTTCAGGGAAGTTGCGGATGCTCTTGCGGTCGCATTGGGCGTGATGCTGACCTGAAACGCCTCCAGGGGGGACAGGCTTTCCGCTTCGCAGGCCTCTCCCGCCCGCAATGGACCGATCGCGGTGCCATCCACGAAGGTCGCATGGCAGGTGCAGTCGTACTTGGAGGCCGCCTCCCCCTTCAATCGCAGGCGCAGCCCGAGCAAGGGAAGAGCCATGCCGCGGCTGCCACAAAACTGCCCACCATCGACCCATGGCGAAGACCAACCGCGGCCGAGAACGGCCTGATACTCGACGTCTTCCGGTTTCAACGGTGCCGGTGGCACGAGGGCGAAACCTTCGATCCAGTTGTGGCTGCCGCGGATGCCGGCCCAGTCGCCGATACGGCCTGCGACGTCGCCTGTCCCCTGCATGTGAACGATAATCTCAGGCATGCTCTGCTCGGCGGATCGTTTGGCCATGTGCGCCGATACCGCGCCGTTGCCCACACCGAACTGGGCGATTCCCGGTCGTGCGGCGATCGCGGACCCGGACTGAGGCGATTGTTCGGGGCTCAGGCGGAGCACCTGCAGCCGAGGGGCCTGATCGGCGCTCTGTCCGGGAGCCTGGTAAATGGTCACCAATACCTGTGCCGGTCCGGAATCGACACGGATCAGCGCCGCTGCATCGGTTCCGCCCAGCCAGCCGTCTGGTCGGAATGTGCTGATGCTGACCTGATCTGGATTATGTGCAGGACCCGGCGGCAGGGAAATCCGCACACCCGGCAAGCCAAGGGCGTTGTCACTGCCCGACGCTGAACCGGGCGCGTGGAAAACGCAGAACGTTCCGGTATCCAGGGTCATCAGGTGCCCGGATACCCGCAGTTCGGTGATCCGCTTCTGGCCGTTTTCCGGCGGCGTTGATCTTGTCTCGGACATGCAATCACCTCGATTAGGTCACTCGAAAACAGGCACGCGAATAGTCTGTCGGATCGTACATTGGACGGGCCGGTTTGCCTCTAATCTAGGTCGGCAAATCTGAACATCCGATCTCTGAGCAGCGGTTTATCAGGCCATTTCGTCTCGCGCGAGGCCGGTTGCTGAAATCAATTGATGATTGATTGCGTTAGCGGATAACCCGAGTGGCAGGACCAGGCCGCGACCGCTGCGCCGGATGCGTTCTGCGGGAGCGCCGATATCGAAGCAGGCGGCGTTCAGACCGGCCTGCCAGGCCTCGGTAAGCGTAAAGCACCAGGTTTCCGGCCAAACAGAAGGAATCAGTGCAAGGGAGGCCTGCTGGGCGCGGATCAGCTCCACAGCCTCCTCCGGACGGTATTCACCGGTGATGAAAACCCGCCCGGTTGCGAGCAGACGCTTGTCATCGATGCTGTGGCCGATCACGATAAATTCAAGCGGCAGGTCTCGCCAGGCGGCGTCACGTGCGCAGGCCAGCAGCACCTCATAGCCCTTTTCCAGACCGATGGCGCCGATCACGGCGACGCGGCAGACCGGGCGATTGGCTTTGTCGTCCGGCAGGGACGGCCGCACCAACCGGGGCGGCGATGGGTCGCTGATCTCGGCATCATCGTCGTGTTCGACAACCACCGGGGTGATCGCCGGGAAATGCCGCCGGATCCGGCTCGCCGTGTCCTGAGAGGGCACCGCCACGCGCGATGCGCTGGCGAACAGCGCGGCTGATCGTTGACGCAAATCCGCAACTGGAAACTCCAGCCCATCTTTGCGGCCGATATCGGCGATGCAGGCCTCGCATTCGGTGATTTCGGGTTCACCGCAATAACGCCGTTGCGGGCCGAGCAGTCCGACCCGTGGGCAAAAGGCCGCGAAGTCGTGGATATGGACGTCGTAGGGGATGCCGAGCCTTTGGAGAACACTCAGCACCGAATAATCGTGGCCGAGCAGGTGATGGACCTGCGCCGCGATAGGGCGTTCTGCGGAAAGCACACGGACCAGGGCCGGGAGTTCATCGGGCAGTGCGAAGCGCAGGTTGGGATAATCCGTTGCTTCACCGTCGCCGAGCATGACCGCGGTCGAACCATCCGGCAGGCGGGCCGGGCGCAGCACGATCGGCCGTTGCCCGACCTGCCGTGCGGCCTCGATCTGCACGCGGAGTTGGCGTTCTGTGCCGCCACCGTGGAAATGCGTGATGAGGATCATGGCCGACCTGCCGGCGCTGGTCTGCTTGCCCTTTTCCCGAGGGCCGTTTCGTCGGGCTGGTTTGTGCAGTCTTGCCTCTTTCCATCTGGCGAGGTCGATCTTACGACGAGCCTCCGCCAGCGGGTCTGTCCGCGAATGCTCTGCGATCAGGGCGGCGTAGCTGGGGTGCAGCCGGTCCAGAACGGCCGCATTGCGCGCCAGAAGATGCGCTCGCGCGTTTCCGAATGACTGACCGGAGCGGTGCGCGACGTATACCCCGGGAGCGGCCACATGGCGCCAGCCGAGATAACGCGCGCGCATGCAGAAATCATTCTCCTCACCGTAGCCTTGGGCGAACAGATCCTCCCGCAATGCGCCCACCATATTGAGGCAATCGCGCCGGATGTACATGCAGAAACCGACCGCGGTTGGGATATCGATCACGGTCCCGCCATTGGCCTCTGCGGCCAACTGGTCCAGATGCTTGGTTTCGTCCAGGGTAGGTGTTGGATTGGCCGACGCTCGGTGCGGGTAGCTGAGAATCGTCGCGTCGTTGGACAATGGTGTGACACTGCCAATGTCGGGCGCGGCATAGGCGGCGTCGCGCAGGCGTTGCAGCCAATTGAGCGGCACCAGGGTGTCACTATTCAACAGTACGACATCACGCCCGTCACAGGCCCGCAGCCCAGCGTTGGCGCTGGCAGGAAAGCCCAGATTGGTTGTTTGGCGGATCAACTGAATGCGTCCTGCGGCCGCCAGGCTATCCAGGGCGAGAACGAGATCGATCCCATTTTCCGCAGTGGTTGAGGCGTCGTCCACGACGACCAACCGGCTGGTGCGGGGGAGGGTGGCGAGGACCGTATCGATACAGTCCAGCGTTACCTTTCCGCCGCCGTGAACGGGTATGACGACATCGACCGGGGGGCGGCGGGAGCCGCGCTTTTCTGGATTGCCGGCGGGAAATCGGTCCGCGACGGCCAGGCTGGCGGCGGCCGCTTCGCGTTGCAGGACCCAGGGATCAATTGGGCTACCGGATAGCTGCCGTCCGGTACCATCCGTAACGCTTACACGCGCCGATCGGCCGTTCCCGGCCAATAGGGCGAGTGCCGCTGCCGACATATGGAACCGCCGTGGTTGAGCGAGGATCGCAGTCCCGGCGATGCTGGTTTGCAGATCGCTTGGTATGATCGTCAGCGGTTGGCCGAGAGGCTTGCTTTGGTGGCCTCTCGCCGTGCCGGGAGCGGGGACCACGCGGACGGTCAAAACTGGATCGGCTTCCGGGTTGCCAGGGTGCCAGGCCCAGCCTTCCAGGCCCCAATTCCCCGCGCCGTCGTCGCTTGTCCATACACAGCCGTCGGTGCGCCGGAGCGCGGCGATATCGATCGGGCTGCCCAGCAAAGGCTGTCCATTTCGGTGAATATCCAGGCGCTTTGCCTGCTGCCAGCCGGCGGGTAGACGGTTGCCCCGTGCGGGGGCGGGCTGGCCATCCAGCGAAAGCTGCACCTTGCCCGAAGGACCGATCAGAATGACGAAGCCGGGTTCTGAGTTGGATGCACTTTTCCCGCGCCACTGGAGCCCGCACCAGCCGGGCGCGCCTGTGGCCTGCACGATCTGGTCGGCGATGGGGACGATTTCATTGGGGCGATTGATTGCAAAGCGGCTGAGCGCGGCGGCTATGGCGTCAGCGGCCAGCGCGGGTTGGCCGAGCCTCAGGCGGGCGAGCGCGAGGCCGGTCCAGGCCGGCTGCAAATCATGAAGTTCCAGCACCTGTCCGAACAGCTCGGCGGCACGGTTGTCATCCAGGTTCAGGCAGGCACCAGCGAGACAGAGATTGACGGTGTCGTCACCGGGCGCAAGCCGGCTCGCACGTTCGAACCAGCGCCGTGCGCCGACGGCATCACCGCTGGCCGCTGCAGTCTGCCCGCGGTTTAAGGCCTCGCGGGCAAGTTTCGCGTGATTTGGTTCCTTATCCTGATCTGCTGCGGCTGCCGAAGGTGCAACATCAGCCGGTTCCGGTGATCCCGGCTTAGGCGAGGCCATGGCAGGCGTGTCAGAGCCCGACCGCGTGGGCGGTCGGTGTTCCCTCGCCGGATTGCGTGGACTGAATCTGCTCGACCCGGTCGAGCACAGCAATATCCTGCGCTGCTTCCGTCTGGCCGCTGGCCACCGCCTGATTAAGCCAGTGTCGTGCCTCCGTCAGGTCGATAGTACCAGCCAATCCCCGCGCCAGATATCGGCCGAGCATCATCTGCGCGACCGGATGGCCGCGCTCGGCGGCCTGGCGGAACCAGCGCTGTGCGTTGGCCCGGTCCGTTGGTACATCGTGCCCGCCGCCCAGCATGGCACCGATGGCGAATGTCGCTCCGATATGCCCCTTCGCCGCCGCCTTCTCGAACAATGCCAGGGCGGAGGGATGGTCGCGCGACCCGCCTTTGCCGTTCAACATCATCTCCGCCAATGACACCTGTGCGTCCAGCATGCCGATATCGGCTGCGCGGGCGAGCCAGGCGCGTCCTTCTTCCAGGTTCACCTCGACGCCGCGGCCTTCAATCAGCATGCGGCCGTACCAGTACTGGGCGTTGATCACACGCTCGGCGGCGCGGCGCATCCAGGTGGCCGCCTGTTTTTCGTCCTTCGGCACCCCGACGCCTTGGGCCAGGCAGACGCCGTAATTGAAGGCGGCGACCAGATCACCCGAGGCAGCGGCCTGTTCGAACCATTGGCGGGTGCGTACCAGATCATCGGTGCCGCCGACGCCTTTCAGTACCAGGTTGGCGAGGTCGGCCTGGGCGTGCTTGTCGCCAGCTTCTCCGGCAACCCGCAACCAGCGGGCAGCTTCGTCCGGATCGGGCGCAACTCCGGCACCGGTCAGGTGCAGCAGGCCCAGGGTACGAGCTGCGCCCGCATGACCGGCTTCGGCTGCCCGGCGCATCCAGATCGCCGCTTCGGCATAGTTCGGCGGCAGGGCGCCACCCTTGGCGTAGATGTCGCCGACCAGGGCGGCAGCTTCCGGATCGCCGGCCAGGGCTGCTCGTCGGAGCCAGGATTCGCCTTCCGTGGGATTGGCATCGACACCGATGCCCTCCATCAGCGCCAGCCCCCACCTGGCCTGGCCGGACCGGTTCCCCTTTTCCGCAGCGCGGCGAAAGAACTGCGCAGCGGCGGGGGCGTCACGCTCAACCCCTACGCCCCGTTCGTGCAGCACGCCGAGTAGATAGAGAGCCGTCGGCAGATCGGTTTCCGCGGCGCGCGTGAGATAATGCACCACCCGCTGATGGGTCGCGTCGTCCTTGGCGTCGCGTGCCAAGGAAAGGGCGAAGCCGAGCGCTCCCTGTGGACAGCCTGCCTCGGCTGAACGTTCGTACCAGTGATGCGCCTCCGCTAGGTCGCGTATTTCTTCTGGGCCGGAGGTCAGCAGATAGGCAAGCACGGCCTGGCCGTCGGCAGAACCGCCTTCGGCCGCAATCCGCGCCCAATGGGCGGCGGCCGCGAAATCCGGTCCCTGGGTTTCGTTGGTGGCGAACAACTGGTTTACCGATGTTCCGCCCGGTGAGGGACTGGCGGGCGCTGTGGCGTCGCGTGACCCGCCGACGCCATGCATATAGAGCGCGGCAAGCAACGATTGTGCTTCGACATGGCCGTGGCCGGCGGCGCGTTCCAGCCATCGGATACCTTCAGGCTGGCTGCGTGGTACGCCCGCCGCTTCAAGATAGCTGCGTCCGACCCGGTACTCCGCCTCCGCCAATCCGGATTGCGCGGCGCGGACGTACAGGGCGAACGCCTTGGTATGTTCGCCTTTCGCCACGAGGCTGATGGCCCGGCGCATGGCGGCTGCTGGGGACACCAAGGCGTGAATCCGATCCAACGGCCTCATTACAATTTTATTCCGAAACCGGTGTAACAGCCTGTGGAAATCGTTGGTTCAGCAGGGTAGGACGGCCAGGCCGGCATGCATCTCACGGCTCGCGCATCCCCTCGTTGGTGACCGGCAGGATGCGGCCCAGCAGGTAGCTCAGCACCGTGCGCTTGCCGACCTTGATGTCAGCGGTGACCGGCATGCCGGGGGTGACCCGGAAGTTCGGCGGTACGTCGTGCAGGGCAATCCGGTCCAGGGAAATCCGGGAGCGATAAAACGGTTCAGACGAATTGCCCGGTATCGGAACGGCGCCGGGGCTACGGCTGGATTGCGTGTCGGCGGCGGTGAAGCTGTCCGGGCTGACAACGCGTACGGTGCCCTCGGCCATGCCGTAGGTGCTGAAGGGAAACGTGTCGAACTTGACGGCGACAGGATCACC
>CAINEA010000572.1 GCA_903847525.1 uncultured Acetobacteraceae bacterium
CGTCAAGCATAACCCCTTGGGACATAACGCTTTTCCAAAGCCCCTGCAGAAGTCCGCCGGCATCCCCGCCGAGCGCCCGTTCCGCCAGCCCGCCGACCGTAACATCGGTCACCGGCAATTTGGTGGAAACACCCTTGGTTTGGCCCAGCCAGGTCCGTGCCGCCGGCTCGCCGCCGATCTCGTCCACCAGACCCAACGCCAAGGCCTGCCGCCCGGTGTAGGCGCGGCCATCGCCGAGTTCGCGCACGCGGGCTGGGTCCATATGGCGGCCGGCGGCGACCATTTGGACGAACTGGTCGTACATATCCATCACGAGGCCCTTCAGCACGATCCGGCCCTGGTCAGACAGCGGATGGGCGAAATTGGGCTGGTCCTTCAGCGGACCGGAGGTGATGGCCTCCGCGGTCACGCCGATCGTCTTCATCAGGCCGGAAGCCTCGCCGGTCTCCAGGATCACGCCGATCGAGCCGGTGATCGTGGCTTCGCGGGCAAAGATGCGCTGGGCAGGCACGGCGATCATGTAGCCGGCGGAGGCCGCCAATCCACCCATCACCGCGACGACCGGCTTCTTGGCCGCCACCTTGGAAATCGCATCGTGCAGGCTTTCGCCGCCGGCCACGCTGCCGCCGGGGCTGTCGATCACGACCACCAGGGCCTTCACCGAATCGCGGTCGGCCAATTTGGCAATGGCCTCGGTCAGCTTGCGGTTCTCGGTGATCAGGCCGCGCACGGTCAGGCGCTCGACATGGGCGCTTTCCACACCGAGCCCATCCGGCCCGATTCCAGACGGGCCACGCGCCACGGCAAACACGGCGAACACGGCCGCGATAACCGCGGCCGCACGCCAAAAGAACAGGCGGCGCTTGATGCGCCGCCTGTCCAGTAGAAGATCGGTTTCCAGGCTCACGCCTTTTGCCTATCCGTTGTTCAAGTTCAGCTGATCAGGTTCAGTCGGAGGTCTGCTGGTTGCGGCGACGGATCGCGGCCCCCAGGATGTCGCCCAGTGAGGCGCCGCTGTCGGAAGATCCGAACTCGGCCATGGCGATTTTTTCCTCTTCCATTTCCTTGCCCTTGATGGTCAGGGCCAGCTTGCGGGCCATGCGGTCCACGGCGGTGATCTTCGCATCGACCTTCTCGCCGATGGCGAAACGGTCAGGGCGCTGATCGGCCTTGTCGCGGGCCAGCTCGGCGCGGCGGATGAAGCCGGTCAGCACGTCGCCCACCTTCACCTCGATGCCGTTGGTCTGCACGGCGGTCACCACGCAGGTGACAACGTCGCCCTTGTGCACGCCTTCCAGCACGGAAGCGGCCGGGTCGGCGGCCAACTGC
This sequence comes from uncultured Acetobacteraceae bacterium, assembly GCA_903847525.1. Classification (GTDB taxonomy): domain Bacteria; phylum Pseudomonadota; class Alphaproteobacteria; order Acetobacterales; family Acetobacteraceae; genus PALSA-911. The sequence continues at coordinate 1,330 of CAINEA010000572.1, forward strand.
TTGATGCCCAGGCTGATGCGCTCTTTCTCGACGTCGACATCGAGCACCTTCGCCTTGACGATCTGGCCCTTCTCATATTTGGCCATCGCCAGCTCGCCGGCCTCGTCCCAGGACAGGTCGGACATGTGCACCATGCCGTCGATATCCGCCGACAGGCCGATGAACAGGCCGAACTCGGTGATGTTGCGGATGTCGCCCTCGAGCTCCGAACCCACCGGATGCAGCTCGACGAACTCTTCCCATGGATTGCGCTGGACCTGCTTGAGACCAAGCGAGATCCGCCGCTTGGAGCTGTCCACATCCAGCACCATGACGTCGACTTCCTGCGAGGTCGCGACGATCTTGCCGGGATGAACGTTCTTCTTGGTCCAAGACATCTCGGACACGTGCACCAGGCCTTCGACACCGGGTTCCAGCTCCACGAAGGCGCCGTAATCGGTGATGTTGGTGACGCGGCCGGAGAACTTGGCACCCGGCGGATACTTCGCCGCGACACCTTCCCACGGATCGGCCTCCAGCTGCTTCATGCCGAGGCTAATGCGCTGCGTGTCCGAATTGAAGCGGATCACCTGCACCTTGACGTTCTGCCCGATCGTCAGCGCCTCGGACGGATGGTTGATCCGGCGCCAGGCGATGTCGGTCACGTGCAGCAGGCCATCGACGCCGCCGAGGTCCACGAACGCGCCGTAATCGGTGATGTTCTTCACCACGCCATCCAGGATCATGCCTTCCTTGAGGCCCTGGATCAGCTCGCTGCGCTGCTCCGCACGGGTCTCTTCCAGCACGGCGCGGCGCGACACCACGATGTTGCCGCGCGCGCGGTCCATCTTCAAAATTTGGAACGGCTGCGGCGTGCCCATCAGCGGGCCGACGTCGCGCACCGGGCGGATATCCACCTGGGAGCCGGGCAGGAAGGCGACGGCGCCGCCGAGGTCGACGGTGAAGCCGCCCTTGACCCGGCCGAAG
>CAINEA010000573.1 GCA_903847525.1 uncultured Acetobacteraceae bacterium
AGTAGGCTATTCCGCCGCTACTTCCTTGAGCTCGAAGTAGCGGCGTTTGGCGGTGGTCTGGTTTTCGTAGATCGAGCCCTGCCGGGGCGACGGTGGCAGCGGCAGGCGGATCGGCACGTCCGCCATTCGCGGGATATTGGTCGGGCTGCCGGATATCAGCTTCGAATTGAAGTCGTCCCAGTCCTTCACACCCAGCACCGGGAAGGCGTCGGCGGCGGCATATTCATACAGCAGCAACTGGCGCGGCCGGTCCGAGGTGTTCTGCGCCGAGCCGTGCACGGACCGCACATGGTGGAAGCTCATCGACCCGGCCGGGCCGCTGAGCGTCACCGCCTTGGGCAGGTCCACTTCGCCGCGCTCCGGGTCCATGGCGCCGCAGAAGAAGCCTTCGTCGTTGTGGTGATCGAAGGTCGGGCCTTTATGCGAACCGGGGATGACCATCAGCGGGCCGTTTTCCGGCAGCATGTCGTCCAGCATGACGCCGACGGCCAGCACGTCGTCGTTGGTGTGCGGGTAGAACGCCCAGTCCTGGTGCCACTCCACCGGAGATCCGTATTGCGGCGCCTTCAGGTTGATCTTCGAGCCATATAGCCGCACGCCGGACGGGCCGAGCAACTGGCCCAGCACTCCAACCAGCTTCGAATCGCGGCAGATGTCCCAAAATATCGGGTGGTTCTTGTGAGGCGACTTGATCCGGCGGACGCGGGGGTGGGCCGGCGTGTGACTGGGTTCCAAATCGTAAATATCGGTGTGTTCGGTGGTCTGGGCGCTGTTCTCGACGAACTCCGCGATCACCTGTCGGGCGCGGGCCAGGGTCGCGGGATCGAGCATGTCCGGCAGCACGAGGTAGCCGGTCTCGTGGTATTCTTCGATCTGCTGCTTGGTCAGCATGATTGTCTCCCTTGTCCGCCTACATGGCGGCGGTCAATCCACCGTCTACCATAAGAATATGGCCGGTGACGAAGGATGCGGCGTCGGACGCCAAAAAAACGGTTGGGCCGGCGAGTTCCTCCGGTCGGCCCCAGCGCGCCATCGGCGCACGCCCGGCGATGTACTGGTTGAAGCTTTCATTGGCATGCAGGGCTTCCGTCGCATCGGTCGGGAAGAAGCCGGGTGCCAGTGCGTTCACGGTGATGTTGTCCGGCGCTAGTTCGATCGCCAGCGCGCGGGTCATGCCGTAGAGGCCGGCCTTGGCGGTGATGTAGCCTGGAATGGTCGGCCGGGCGACCTGGCCCATGACGGAGGACACGATGATGATACGCCCGAATTTTCTCGGAACCATCATCCGCGCCGCTTCCCGCGAAAGCCGAAAGCAGGAGGTCAGGTTGATGTCGATCACCTGCTGCCAGTCGGCATCGGTGGTTTCCAGCAGCGGCTTGCGCGGAATGATGCCGGCATTGTTGACCAGGATGTCCAGCGCGCCGTGCCGCTCGGCGATGGCGGCGAAGCCGGCGAGCACCGCCGCCTCGTCGGTGACGTCGAAACGGACGCTGTCGATCGCTCCGGTCAGCGCCTGCTGTTCCACCAGCGCCGCCGGATCGCGGCCGTGCAGGATTACCCGCGCGCCGGCACCGGCCAGCCCGGTGGCGATGGCCGCGCCCAGACCACGGGAACTTCCCGTGACCAAAGCGAGGCGGCCATCCAGCGCGAAGTTCGCAGCCATCAGCTGTTCGGGCCGCGCTCCATGGAAACCGGCTGCCAGCGGCGCAGATCTGACTTCATCAGCACCGCGGGATTGACGCAGCTCATCGGCCATTTGCCGGCCACCGACAGCGCCAGTTCCTGCCCGACGCGGCGCTTGCGGGCGGGGTCGAAGCGGGCGGAGGCGGAGGCGGTGTGGGCGGACAGCGTCACGTTGCCCATCTTCAGCAGCGGGTTGTTGTCGCCCGGCGGCTCCTGCTCCAGCACATCCAGGCCGGCATGGGCGATCCAGCCTTCATCCAGCGCCTTGATCAGCGCC
>CAINEA010000574.1 GCA_903847525.1 uncultured Acetobacteraceae bacterium
GCAGAAAGTCGGTATCACGGTCGATGGGGCGGAAGTTGGGCATGCGCGGGATGTTCGGACTGGGAGAAAGCGAAGCGGCGCTCCGATTCTACCGGACGTTTCCGCGTCGCGTTAAGTCCGACACGCTGCTAGAACATGTTAAGTTAGAAAATGTATGAGAGCTGGCAGATCTTGATCCGTAAATTTCGGCCCGCTAGCTTCGACTATATAGGGGTGCATGGGGCCGAAGTGGCCGTCTCAAGCGCAGCATCCATGCCACTCACACGCAGCGATGCGCTCTGCCTTGCTGGTGTCATTGCGTGGACAGTGCTGGTACTTGGCGTCACCACTGGCGGCTACAATTCCGGAGACGACATCTATTACCTTGATGGCGTCGACGGGTGGCTGCATGGCGTACCATTTGTCGGCACCCTCCATTGGCACATGCGCCATTTCCTCATACTAGCGCTGTCTATCTCTATCACCCTGCTCGGCCGAACCGAGGCAGCGCTGATGGCGCCCGGTATCGTTTCCTTCGTCGTTGTCGTGCTCGTACTTTACTTTATGGTTCGCCGCTTCGCAGACCGTACTGCCGCTACCCTGGCCTCGGTGCTAGCAGCTGCCACACCTGTGCTCGCCATCTACGCGAAAATCGCTTACCCCGACATAATTGAGGTAGCGCTAACTTTACTCTCCTTCTGGTTGTTCTGGCGCGCGCGCCACAACGACGCCGTATCGCTGCTTGTCGCCGGCCTGCTGCTCGGCCTGTGCTTCACCATGCGTGCCTCCTGCGCCGCCCTTGTCCTGCTCTATGGCGGGCTTAGCTTGACAGGCTTCCGCATTGGCCGCCTTTCCTACTGCTGGCTTTGGCTCGGTGCCGCCCTGCCGGTAGCAGCGGAATTGAGTTACTTCGCTGTCATGACCGGCAATCCCCTCTACCGCCTCGGGGTAGACGCAGCATCACTTGAAATTCCTTCCGCCCATTTGATGGGTCGGGTCGCTGGAGGCCTTCATCCGCCCTTTAACTGGCACATGATGGCAAGATGGTCGCCCAACAGCTATATTGACGTACACTGGGCATTGAATCCCGTCATCGACCTGCTGACCAATCTGCAGCACGGCTTCCTGGTGCTGATCGCGTCACTCGCCGCTCGCCCACTACTCCGCCGCTTCTCCGCTAGGACCGAACAAGGCCAGTTACTCCGCGTACTCGGCCTGTGGGCGCTACTCATGGTTTTTGTGGTTCTCGTGGTGCTCAACCTACGACCGCAACCACGTTATTTTGCCACCCTGACGGCTATCTGCGCGGTTTTCGCTGCCCTCTGGCTCACCGACCTAATTCACCGGCGGCGCCTGCTTGGAGCGGGGCTTGTGGCGTCCATCCTCGCCATTGATCTGCTATCGGCTGTCGCTCGACCCGACCCGATCGGCACCGAACGTTGGCTGGTGCGCTACGTAAAATCTAACGATAGCCTGGTCTGGACTACCAAGCTCCATGCCGAGAAGGCCGAATTCCTGCTCGCTGAAAACGGCCTATCCGGCCGCGTCCAGATCGTGGGGCCCGAGGGCCCGCCATCCAACGCTCTCTTCTTCACCACCCGCCAGGAGTTGCGCAACTCACGATGGGCCGACGCCCCTGTGGTGTGGCAACGCTCATTGGCAGACGACGCGGCACCATTTGTCCAGAATTTCCCCACGTTGCTCGGCGCCGTCGCCTTGCCGGTACTGGAAAAGATCTCACCTTCGATCGTAGTGGTTGCACTTCTGCGATGAAACAGCCGCGCGCCTCTGACAGCCGGGCTGGGGCCTGGAGCATGTCGAACGGCTGGACAATTCTTTTTGGGCGTTTCGCCGGCGCTGTCACCTTCCTAGTCCCAGCCCGCGCGTCTGCCGTTCCCGCTCGCGGTCCTGCTCCGGCTCTCTGGGCAGCCCGCGGCGTGTCGATCAGCACGTCCGGGGCCTCCTGTACATCAACCTAAGCTGGACATGCTTTATCGGCTATAAGTTTCTGGACGGCTTGTTGGAAAGAATGGGGAGATATCGGCGCTACCGCAGCGCCAGTCATCGCCTTCGCATCAAACCAGGGTTTGTGGGGAAGCCAAACGGGCCTAGACAACCTTGTGTAGGTTTTCTGTTCCGCTGCTACTCAGACCCCAGATTCGTACAGGCAAAGGCCGGCATCACGCCAATCCAGTCGGTCACATAATGGTCTGATTACGATATGTCCTGCCGAAGCACTCGCCTGGTTGTCTGCTTGGGCACTGCAGGTGCGGAAGGATGCAGAACAATGCCCCCC
>CAINEA010000575.1 GCA_903847525.1 uncultured Acetobacteraceae bacterium
CGCCCCAGCGACTTCATCGCAGCCCAGATCTCCACCCCACGCGCCCGCCGCGATAACTCCGGCGTGTAGTGCGAAGGCTCCCGATGCGCGCCCTCCGGCAAATAAGCCGCCGTAATTCCCATCGCAGCCCGCAGCGTTGCCGGGTCGCGCACAAACGCCAGCCCGCTGTCATACGGCACATTCAGCCACTTGTGCGCATCGGTCGCCCAGGAATCCGCCTCGTTGACCCCCGCGGCCAAATGCGCCAGCGCAGGACTCGCCGCAGCCCACAAACCAAACGCTCCATCCACGTGAACCCACGCCCCCGCCGCATGAGCCCGCTCGCAAATCTCATGCGCCGGATCAAACGACCCAGTATTCACATTCCCTGCCTGAATGCAAACGATCGCCGGCCCATGCAAATCCGGAAACTGCTCCGCGATCATGCGCCCCTGGCCATCCACCGGCACGTTGGTGAGGCGTTCCCGCCCCATCCCGAGCATCCCCAGCGACTTTCGCAGCGAAGGATGCGCCTCGCCACCCACAAGCACTTCAATCGACGGCGCGCCAAACAAACCGTCCCGTTCCACCTCCCACCCAACCCGCCGCAGCACCGAATTCCGCGCCGCGGCCAGCGCCGTGAAATTCGCCATCGTACCGCCGGTCACAAACGCCGCGCCGCTACCCGCGGGCAGCCCTAAAACATCTAAGAGCCATGCCAGCGATACCTCTTCCAGCACCGTACCTACAGGTGTCGCGGCGAACAACCCGGCATTCTGATCCCACGCCGAACTGAGCCAGTTCGCCGCCAGCGCGGCAGGCAGCGCACCGCCAATCACAAAGCCGAAGAAACGCGGCCCCGCCATCCCCGTCGTCCCCGGCGACCCGATCTCGTCCAGCAACCGCAATACTTCCTGCGGATCTGTCGGCCCGTCGGGCATCGGTTCCACGAACTGTGCCAGTCCGTCAACGGCTTCCGCCGACGGCCGTACCCGCCGCTCCTGTATATCTTCCAGATATCGCGCCGCACGTTCCGCAGCATCCCGTATCAATTCCGCCATTCCCCGATGGTATCGCCGAACCTCTCCGGCTCCCCAATACTTCAAATACCGCCCCACGGCCACCCCGAATCCGATAGAATATCCATTCGCGCAATTACAGGAGCTTTTCCCATGACCATGAAAGTCGCTGCCCTCGCAGCCATTGCATTCTGCCTCCCCGTTCTACAGGCTCAGACGGCGGCCAAACCGTTCCAGATGTATTTCATCGATGTAGAAGGCGGCCTCGCCGCTCTCTATATCGCCCCCACCGGCGAGTCGATGCTGCTCGATACCGGCAACCCCGGCGATCGCGACGTCGACCGCATCATGGCTGCCATCAACGACGCAGGCCTCAAGCAGATCGACTACATGGTGCTTACCCACTATCACGTCGATCACGCGGGCGGTTTCGAAGCCCTCTCCAAGCGCATTCCGATGAAGCATTTCATCGATCACGGCGAAAATAAAGATACCCGCGAGCAGGTGCCCGGCTTTGCGGTCCTCTACGCTGACATGGTGAAGGCAGCCGGCGCCGGTGCGCACACCGTGGTAAAGCCTGGCGACAAGATCCCCATCAAGGGCCTGAACGTGGAAGTTGTCACTTCAGCCGGACAGGTCCTGAAGACGCCCATGAAGGGTGCGCCTGGTGCGGGTAAACCAAATCCGGAATGCGCGGGTTATAAGAAACAGGCTGAAAATACCGATCTCGATAACGCCCAGTCCGTTGGCATGGTGATCGAATACGGCAAGTTTCGCACCATCAACATGGGCGATTTCGTCTACAACCTGGAAGGCGACCTGATGTGCCCGAACAACCCGATCGGCACTATCGACCTCTACATGACCACGCACCACGGTACGGATCAGTCCGGCTCCGCCGCGTTCGTTCACGCCATCCAGCCGCGCGTTGCGGTCATGACCAACGGCACCCGAAAGGGCGGCGCGCTCCCCGTCTACAAAGTGCTCCAGACCTCACCGGGCCTCGAAGATCTCTGGCAGCTGCACTACTCTTACA
>CAINEA010000576.1 GCA_903847525.1 uncultured Acetobacteraceae bacterium
GTGAGGTGTCGCTGGCTACCTGGGCTGTAACGAAAAAGCGCTATAACTTCGTTGCCCCCTCGCACGGGTGGGGGGATGTGGAACTGGCCGGAGTCTCTCTTAACTCACCCGGATTCCTGTCCAACGAATGGGGTCCACCTGAGTCTCAGGTGCTGGAAGTCATGTCATGCAAGCACAATACGCGCCCAATTCGGCACATGACGCTCACAGAGCTCCCTCAACCCTGGCATCGCAACTAAGGGACGCGAACTGGATTCCGACCAAGGACGGGTCCATGAAGCGGCCGAGTGCAGTGACAACGCCGGATTTGGCTGAAGGGCTAGTTACTACGGGCAATGAAGCTTGGTTAAATGCCATCGGTTTTGGTGCAGATCATCGGGAGCGTTCGGAGAAACATCTGGCAAATCGGAAGGCCGCGCGAGCCATTGGCTTGCCGGAGGAACTAGCAGACCAACTCGCTTCCCTATCACCCGACGCACTCAAGATATTTGGAAGCGAAATGCTGAGGCAGATCGCGAGCGGTGCATTTGCGGCCCCCCTGTTTCCTGAGCACGAGGTACCAAACCCTGAGCGACGTGCGGAGCGCCTTGCCGAGCGTGCTCGTACATCTCCGGTCAAGGCTTATGAAGCACGAAATCGAAGCGTGCGCGTTACCGACAAAGAGTCTCGACAACTGTCGCGTCCATATCTCCGAAGCCTTTATACAAACGTGACGGGGGAGATGATCTGTCAGGCATGCCATACAGTCATGCCTTTCAATTTAGAAGACGGGACGCCCTATTTCGAGGCGCCTGAGTTGCTTCAATCTGCTTCTTCCGAAGTTGAGGAAAACCACTTGGCATTATGCCCGAATTGTTGCGCAAAGTGGCAGCATGCCAGAAACACTAAGGACCTAGAGATTCTTGAGAATATTCGTAGTTCTGCCTGTCCTGAACTGCAGGTTACACTTGCAGGATCATTGACCCGCATACGCTTTGTTCGCTCCCACTTTGATGATCTAAGGACCGTCTTTGCTGTCGTCGGCCTTGACCCATCCTCGTCAGAGGCCGCCGCGTAATGGATCGGCGATGATCGGAAGGCTGGCGAAAAGGCCGCAGATAGGCCTCCAAACACAAAAAGCCCCCGCCCTGGGAAGGGCGGGGGCCATTGGACTACTGGAAAGCGATCAGGTTGCGGGACATATCGAGCGCTGCGTTGTGACGCTCGATGACGAGGCGCAGCACCTGTCCGAACAGGACAAGGCTATCCTCGGCCCGCTCGCGCACCTCCCCCACGCCTGCGTCGCGGGGCAGATTCTCCAGCACGTTGAGGGCTCCGGAATGGGCGAGATCCAGCACCCGCAAGGCCTGTTCGAGGGAGACCTGGGCCATGCAAAGGTCTATCTCGGCACTCATTCTGGAGGTGGCCGCGGGAACGGTTGTTGAAGGCGTGCTCATTGGCACGGTTCTCCTGTGACGAGATCTGTAATCCCCTCCCACACCGGGACGATGCCCGGCTGCAGGCGGCAAGACGCGCGATAAGGAACGCCGGGCCTGCGGGCCCGGACGGCTAATAATCGTGGAGGGGAAGACAGGTCGGAATATGCCTGCCCATTATATATATGAATTCGCAACGATATTACAATACTAAAACGTAATAAAAAATTAGATAATTATTGATTTAACTCCACGCTCTAAGTCCACGTATTTGGGATGTGTCTTGGGCTTCTCGCCGTTTCCGGTCGATCAGCTTCCCGAAGACAGTCGTTGCCTGGCTTTGCCCGGCCCGGTTGTAATGCCGCTCCAGCACTTCCGGCGAGATGCCGAGCAACCCCGCAGCCACCCCTGGGTTTGCCGGGTCGAGCAGCGGTGCCGTCGTACCGATGGCATGCCGGAAGCGGTGCGGACCGAACGCCGTCCCGAAGCGCTGCTTGGACAGCTTCAGAATGCATCCCTGAATGCCGCTGCGGGAGAGTTGCTTGCCTCCCCTGGTGATCCATACCGCTTCGGACGAGTGGCCAGCCAGTAGGGCAGGCCGCACCACCTCGAGATACCGTGACACATAGGGGGTCAGCCTGGCCGGCAGGTCGAACCGGTCGTGCTTTGTGGTTTTCACCTGGTCCGGCGTGAGTTCGATTCGGAACAGACCGTCGTGCCACAGCAGTTCCCGCCCGACCCGGAGCAGGGACATCGATCGCAGGCGCCGGCCGCGCGACGCAAACATGGCGATCAGCAATCCGTCGCGGTACGATGTGAGATACGCGCTCTTCAATGACTGGGCCGCAGCGTCGTCCATCATGCCCAGTCCCCAGGCAAAGAGCACATCGCTGTGCGGCACCACCAACGCCCGCTGGGTTTTCCGTAACAACGAATAGATCGTCACACCGTCGGGCTTGCATACCCAGGACACGTCGCAGCCGGGAACAAGAATCTTCAGCACCCTCTCCAGATCCGAGAACAGGCTGATGATCGAGCCGGACGCATAATCGGCCTTCAGCAGCGTGCGGAAATAAACGCGCAGCCGAGGACGCGTGACCCGTGCCAGCGCCGGCTCCTCCGGATCCAGCCAGTTCTTGGATGCGAGGAAGGACAACCAGCGGCCATACCCTTTCTTGGCCTTCTTCAGGGTGTCCTCAGCCAGCGCGCTTCCGTAACGGGGGTCGTCGAATGGATCGCCGGGCAAGATATTGCGGGCCCATGCCGCCTGCTCTGCTTGCGGCCATTGATCGAACCGCCAATACACGGGGGTAATCGGGGAAGTGCCCATTTCAATGCCTTCCCTTCGTGTTCTTGAGGGAGCGGCGCCGGTTCAACACCACTTCGTCGAAGCGGCGCGCGGAGGCCTCGCTCTCGATCCCGCTATAGTGGCGGATGGTGGTCTCGATCGAGGCATGCCCAAGCAACTGACGAACCTCTTCGTAGTGGCCGGGGAATGCCTCCAGAAAGGTGCGTGCCGCAAGATGGCGGAACTGGTGCGGCGTGAAGTCGACGCCGACATGCTCCGCGATTGCGGTCTTGATCGCGTCTCGCAGTCCCTGGGGCGTTATCGGCCGGTTGCCCCCGGCATGGTTCGGAAAAAGAAAGACGCAGTCGGGAGAGCCGACGATGGGGCGGAATTTGGTGATCCATTCCTGGATCATCGCGGCCGTCGCCTTCGAGACCGGCATGCAGATCGCGCGACTGTTCTTCGTCTCGTCGAGGATGTCGATCACGATATATTCGATCGCTCCGCGACGCGGATCGGGGCGCTGCAGGTGACGGTCGAGGCGCAATCCACTCAGATTGCCAAGACGAAGCGGGACCCTGCTGAGGATTTCGATCGCGACCGCCCGCATTGCCAGGGTCTTGGCTTCCAGCGGGTGCGTGGGCAGCAACTCCCGCGCGGCGCGCATGAACGCCGCCGGTAATTGCAGCATGTCTTTGTCATGCTGAGGCGTCGTCATCGCGCGGATGCTGGCCTCGTTCTTCGGGGTCATGCCGCGATAGACCAGCTTCACGGGCTTCGCCCATTCCTTGATCTGGGCGATATCCTTGGCCGGGAGCCTTGCATGATAGCGCGCAACGATGCGCAGAACCTCCGCCACATGGCCGCCGGCTGCCGAGGGCTTCCGCCCGGCACGATCCCAAAGAAAGCGCAGGATGGTTCTGGCCCGCTCCACCGGCACCACCAGGCTGCGCAGGTCGACCACGTCTTCGATCGGCACCCCCGTCGCCACCAGGGCGCTGGCCGCCCAGCGGCAATGGCTCTTGCGCAGATCGATCGTCGTCTGCCGCAAAGGCTTCATATGGAGCAGCGGGGCCTGATCGCCCGTATCGTCGCCGGTATCCGGCAGGTCGGCGAAGGGATCGTCGAGGACGGTTCCCGCAAGCCGCCGGCCGAAGACTTCGAGGTCTGCCTTGAAGCTGTCCGGGAAGCGGTCCGGCGGCAGGATGTATTGATCGGGGTCGCGGCCCCGCTCGAGCCGCTGCGCCGGCCAGCCGGCGATTGTGCCGGCGGAGCGATTCCACAAGCCCCTGATCCGTCCCACCAGGCGGCGCGGGTCGCGCGTTAGCGCGCGGGTGGTGAGCTGGAACTCGAATGCTTCCAGTGTCTCGCTGGTCACCGCATCCGGCATGATCCCGCGAAGGGAACAGTAGCGGGCGAAGCCATTCAAAATGACACGTGGTTGGAAGGCGAGCGGGTCCTTCCGGGGGAGCCGGTTCTTCAGGGCGACCCAGGGGCCGGAGATCGGAGTCTTGGCTTCGTCGAGGATCCCTTCGCGGCGCATGATAAAGCTCAGATCCGAGAAAATATTGCTCTTGCGGTCCTTGCAGACCCCGAGCGCCTTCGGTGACCGGCACAGGATTCGCTCGCGCAGGTAGGCCGGAGACAAGATAACGCTGCCGGCGGGCAGGCCGATCAAACGCACGACGGTAGAGACCGCAGACTTGAGCGTACGCTGGCGGGCAGGGGACACGTCGGTCCAGGATTCGATCATCGCCAGGGCACTAGCGGCGTCAAGCGGATGGCTCGTAGGGACACCGCTGGTGGAATTAAAGTCTAAAACTGGGCGTCGGGTGTGCATTTGGTCATCTCCGGACAATTGAGGAAATTAGTGGCTAGCATACATTCCAATTGCAGGCAGATTGGATAGGACCCTATTCTTGCAAAGTCCCTACTATGCTGAATTTATTGAATAGTAGTACCTTCCTTATGGGGAATTTATTTAACATTTACATGGTCTCCTCCCGTGCGTTCCGGCCAAGAAGGATCGCGTCCGATATCTGCCTCGAGATCAGGGCGTTGATGTCCTCAGCGCGGAAATAGACAGAGCCACCGATCCGTACCGGCAGCAGACGCCCCATGGCAGCCCAGCGCCGGATCGTGCGGTCTGTCCGGCGAAAGATCGCCGCCACCTCCGCTGTGGTGAGCAGCCCGAGCCTGCAGGAGGCCGGCCATGGATCCCCATCGTTTCCCCCGAAGCGCATTATTCCGTCTCTCCCAAGATCGCCCGCCTGCCAGCCTCGGCGAAGGTATCGGCGGTGGAAAAACGGACAGGATGGCGGAGAGGCGCCGCACCACTTGGCATCAACGGTTTGGAACCGGGAACATCGTGGCTGCGGATGATGGATGACGTTTGGGAGGGCATGGCGAGCTCCGAGTTGAGGAGCCCTTCAAGAAGAGCATATCGGTGGCCGCAAACAGGAAAATTATTAGAGAGAGATTCTAGAATTAATCTCTAATATACTTTCGGCTTTCCGGCTGATGGGGATTTCATGGCCAAGGATGCGCGGGCCCGAAAGACGAAGACGCGCATCCTGCAAGCGGCTGAGGAACTGTTCCTTGAGCAGGGGTACGGGGAGACCACGCTCAAGGACATTCTCGCCCGCGCTCACACATCCACGGGCAGCTTCTACCACCAGCTTTCAGGGAAACCGGAGGTGGCGGAGGAACTCTGCCTCGCTTGTCTCGAAAGCCAGCTTATCGCGATTCGTTCAGTAATTCCGCCGCCCACCCCGAGAGCTAAGGCCGTTGAGGGGGTTCAGTCCCTGATCGGCGGCTATCTGAAGTGGGCAATCGAGAAGCGCCATCTAGTCAAACTCATTGCCACGCTGTTGCCGCATGTGCGGGAGAAGACCATGTCCCGAATCGCCGCGAAGGAGGCCGCGATCGATGGCATGATCGCGGCCTGGGCAAAGCAATTGATCAAGTCCGGAAAAATGCGGGATGTGCCGCCGAGGGTAATCTCGGCCTTGCTGCTTGGTCCCACCAAGGCGCTATTTCTGGACTGGGTACGGGGGATGAGCGATGTCGACCCGTCTGCCCATGAGGCTACCCTGGTTGAGGCCGCTTGCTCCGTGTTGCTTCCTCTGGCACCCGTCAAACCTTCCGGACCTGAGGCCAGGCGGCCTAAACGCACGCCGGTGGCGGGCAAGGACGCCGCGGATTTGTTTGGCAACACCTGACGCCCGGACCACGGATATCGACCGACTCCCGGAGGAGTATTTCGATTTCAGTTTCTTTCTTGCGGAAGACGAGGGCCTGGAACAAAATAGAAACTAGTCAAAAGACGATTCGGGGGGAAGCCCTTCGGAATCGCGAGCCGCACAAGTCTTGGGTTCACCCGCCACCGGACCTCCGGGAAGTCGCCGAACCCCTAGCCGGTCTCTTTTGTAAGTACATTGAAGCCTGACACTCGATCTGTGTCAGGCAGGGCCGGCTCTGAGAACATCCTCAACCGGCAGGGCGCCGCGATTGGCCGGATAGTCGCGAACGCCCGCCGCTGCTGGTCGCAAGACCGAAGTGCGGATCGCGCGGACCACCGCAATGGCGACAGGGCAACCCCGTCATAAGATCCATCCGGCTGACTTGTCCCTGGGCTCGGCTCGGTCAAACCCAGATCAAGGCGCACCTTTCGCGGATAGGGAAGGTGTGTCTGAGCCCGAACTCTCTCCATCAAACCAGATCAAGCCCACCACGAACGAAGGGAGTCTGGAAGCCGACGCCTGAGGGCCAAGCGCCAGCATGTAACTCCTTCCGGTGCCGCTTGAGCGCCGGTGCGAAGCATATAAACCCGGATTTCCCGGATGGAGTCGGATTTGCTTGTACTTCTTTGTCGAATCTGCCATGAATATCAGCGTGTTATCCTCGAACTGGACACGCAATCATGGAACACCCAGCGGGTGAATCGGATGACGGCTCCCTACATGTCGATTTCGACCGCCGGTTGAGGCTGGAATTCCACGGCAGTCGTATCACTTCCGACGCCGGCTTGCTGGCCTACCGAGAACTGGATGACGTCCTTGGCTCGACGACAAGAGTAGTGCGTAGGTGTCCGGAATCAGGGAACGCAAAGTGAACATTGATTCCACCGCCTCCCCCTCGTCATGCGGCACCACGTAATTTCTCTTTGTTGATGCGGAGCGGTCGGAAGGTGCCTTTGGGTTGGGCCTCGCCCCTCCAGTCGTAGATACCGGTGAGGTTGATGTGCTCCCAGATCTGCGGGGAGGTGTGGCGAATGATGTCATCCGGCAGGTCGTGCCCTTCGTCCCGTAGGCTCTGGACGACGCGTGCGAGATAGGCGGTGTTCGGGTAGCATTGGAATCGAACGTAGCTTCGATCGGAATTTCAACGTCCACACCGCGACGATTTCCCGCATCATCGAAGGATAGGCGCCTTACGCTACTTTCCTGTTCCTCTCAGCCGCAGACGCCGTGTAGGACGGAACGATCAGCAGTTATAAGGTATCCCTGGCTCAAACGACTGGAGGCGGCATTGGAAGACACAGGAAGCCCGATAACGCGCACCAGCGGCCTAGTCAGTATCAAAAAGGGGGGGCCAGGCTACGCAGAATTTATTGGGGAGGCGGTGGAGCAGCTCCGTGGGAAGGTCTCTCTCGATCCCCAACAGGCCGCCAGAGTTGAGAAGTCGCTAGCAGGTCTCGCGAGCACGCATCCCCTAGGGGACGGCGAGGTTTCGGCCGTCATTGGCAGAACTCACTTCGACTTCAGGGAGGTCCTCTTCGATTCCCTTAAGATTGCGGTCAAGGCCGCATTCGCGGTGCACATGGCCGACGTCGCGGGAATGGTCGACGCGGCGATCGAGGCAGTAGAGATGGCCTGCACGCGCTTCTCGCGTTTGACCCGCGAGGAGGTCGTGATCTATTGGGCTCTGGTCAAGCTGGAGCGAGCACAAAAGGATGCGGGCAGGCCCATCAGCGGCTCAACGATCGCCGAGACCATTGAAGAGATCGTCAAGACATCGTCGATATCGAGCGAGGAAAATATTCAAGAAGGTCTGCGGCACCTGACGACGGCGCGCGTAATTAGCGAAGTCGAACCCGGACGCTACCTGCTCGCAGAAAAGTGGGTGAAATGAGCCAATTCCAATTGCAGCCGATGCCGCAACCCATGGCCCATTCAGTGTCTAATCCGCACCAGCCTGCTGCTGCAGCGTTCCGCGCAAGCGGCGTGCCTAGCCTCAAAGAACCGGTCCGGCTGCTGATCCAAGGAGCAACGCCGGGCGAGATGCGTCCCGACTATCAGGTTCTGCTTGCCGCTCTGCGCGACGCGCAACGCCTCGGGTACCGGGTGATAGACGAATTGGTGCACTATGCTGCGGCGGCGCCCCACGTCATTGATGGGCAGGCCGCGCCCGTCTATCCGAGCGATCTCGGGGGCATGGGGCTGCCGTCGGGCCATCCGTGGCTGCAACTGCCGAATATCTTTCTCATCGAGTTGGAGGCTGCCAGCGCGACCCAAGTCACACGGGACCTCTATCGGATGTTTAACGACCCCACGCGGCCGGAATTGTATATCGAGGTCATCGAAGCAGAACCAACCTTGGGGCTCTCTCTGTCGTCGAAGATTGGCACTGGGTTCAATTTCGCTGACCCCCTTGCCATGCACAGTACGTACAAGAGCGACATCCTGTGGACAAACACGAATTCGGCTGGCGCCTCAGTCACAGGCAGCGGTGTTACCGTTGCGGTCCTTGATTCTGGCTCGACAACCGTGTTCGCCGGCTGGCACGACTTCACAGCTTCGAAGTCCGCGACTCCGGTCGACGCACACGGCCACGGGACGGCCATGGCGGCGATCATCCACGACTTAGCTCAGGATGCCGACATCCACGTGATGCGGGTCGCCGACGCCGGCACGCTCGGGCTGTTCGACCTCATGGCAGCCCTGCTTACCGCCGTCGTCCACGTCAAGGCGCATATCGTGAACATGAGTTTGGGTGTGCGCTCCTCGGTCTTGCCCTGCGCAAGTTGCGGCGCCGTCGGAGCTAACCGCTCCACAGTCTTCGACTACTGGTTCAAGGGTCTCGCTGCGGGGGCGAGCGTGGCCGGGAGCGACGAGCCGATCTACGCATGCGCCGTAGGCAACTCGGGGGCCGCGGCCGCTTTCGAATGGCCAGCGGCGTTTGCTGAGATGGTCGCGGTTGGCTCGATTACGCATGCAAAGGCCCGGTCGCGATTCAGCAATGCTGGGTCCTCAAAAACTAGCAACTACATCCTTTGTCCCGGCGGCGAGACCGACCCCTCGGGCGCGCCGATTGAGTGGGTGGGAAACGGCACGGACGGGACAACCAAGACTTTCTGCACCGGGACATCTCCCGCTACCGCGTATTCCTCAGGGCTCTTCGCCCTCTATCGCCAACACCTTCACGTTTCGCGCTTGCCGTTTCAGGCGGGAGCCGTGGTGAACGAAGCAATCAAGAAAGCCAAAAAGGATGTTACGGATCCCGCAACCGGCCTGGTTGATCCTAGCATGCTCAGGATGGTCCTCGACATCTAGCTGGCTAAGGCTCGTCTAGGACGAAAGACCGGTACGATCCTCTCCTATTATTTCACGCATGATAACGTCCTTTATCATCGGGCTTGCGTGCTTCGTGATGGCTGCCTCTGGAGCAGCGACGGCAGTTCAGGTGCCCACCGACCGCCCAATCGCGTAGGTGTGAATCCGCATTACTCGCCGCATCGGCATCGTGAGCTTTCTCTCGACAGAAGGACGGCTTGCTTTATCGCGTCCTATACGCTGAACAGGGGGTTGACGAAAAAGCAACCATCCGCTTTCATGTAAGTAACAGAATCCGGTCGAACCATGTCTAGAATGACCTTTTGTCTGATCCTATTCATTGCCACGGTTACGCCGTCGCTGGCGTTTGCGTTGCCGGCACGGCTCGGGACCGAGCAAGTCGTCGATCCGTCGCCTGAACTGGGGAGGCCGCCTGAGCCCAGAGCGCCTCTAATCCCGCATCCGGCGCCACTTCCGGCACCACAACCCGTAGTTTCCGGGCATCAGAATACATGCAGAACTTCCGCACTAACCCTGATGTCGCTACTCAATAGTCAGCCAGACGAACTTTCTAACTATGTGCAGGCTGCTGCAGCCGCTGCGAGCACGACTTGGGGTCCAAAGATAAAGGCCTATAAGACTGATTGCTTCTCTGCGATAGACAGTTTGCCACTGGCCCTGCGACAGGCCAAATTCGTGCGCTGGGCTGGTGTGCTTCGGTTCGAGGGTAATCTTCCTCAATGCTCGGGATTCTTGGTGGCGCCCGATACCCTGCGTACTGCTAGACATTGCTTTTTTGAAGATGATGGCTCGCCCAGATCATGGGCGATTAATCTTGCGTCAGTGAAATTTTATACGTTCGATCAACCTAACACTGCTGTATCGATCAAAGCGATAACGCTGCCCTCCTCGGTGCAGAATGCCGGAGGGGCGATGGTGGTAGCAGCGGTCAATGACGAGGTCGCTCTCACCCTTGCTCAACCCATTAGCGGACCTCTTCCCTCTGTTCGGGCTCCTCGGCAGGGCGACACCCTCGCAACGGCGGGCCCCTTCACCGTGGATGGGAGCGGGACACCGCTGGTCACTTCCGGATGTGTCATCACCAAAATAGTCGGCGACTGCATCGTCCATCGCTGTCAGACGACAGACGGATTTTCGGGCGCGCCCTTAGTTGCAATTGATTCCGGCGGCGGAGTCTCAATCGTTGGCATGCACCTCGGACCAGATACTTACGTTGGCTGCACTGACAGTGCTGGCACAGCAAATGCTGGCTGGATCGTGCCTATGGGGGCTTCATGGTGAACCAGGTCAGAAGTTGGCGCTGCCTGCTCGCGAGCGGTTTTCTGGCGCTTTCCGGATGTGCATCGACACGGCCGACCGATCAAATAGCGCAGCCTCAGACGATCGTCTCTGGAGCGCGCGTCTACACCAAATCCGCTTGTAGTTTCCCTCAGCTTACTGGCGGGGAGTCCGCATCACTGCTGCTTCTTGCTGCGCCTTTGTTACAAGTGGCGGTCCAGGCGGCGGTATCGTTCACCTCAGCCGCATTGACGGCTGCTACTGCAGACAACACCGTTACAACGACCGAGACGACTGCCACCTATCAATACACATACGATCCCCATGCGGCGAAGGGCAATCCAAAGATCGGTTTCACAACCCAGCAGTGTCTCGTGTTCGTGCGTGGCCGGTTTGCCGAACAGGCGCCAGCAGGTTCAGGTTACGGAAATGAAAACTTTGATTCCTACTGGAATTCCGGACCGTTGCTGACGGAGCGGCAAACCGTACTTAAGGATCTTTATGAAACCCCAGATCTCTACCTGGAGGCTGCCCTTGTTCCTTCGCCTACTGCCGGTGCGTTTCAGGTTAGACCCGTTTACCTCGAATATCGAAATGCGCTTGGCGGCAGCCTACTGCGGCGAAATCACGATCTCGTCGTCACTTATAGCTTCCAGGTCCCGGGGGCTGACAAAGCCACCGGAAGCGCAACTTTGACCTTGAAGGATGTGCACCCGCCTTTCCGCTACATATGGTCATATGCAAATACCGCTGCCGACATAAAAACCCTTGGATGGATTTCCGAGGTCGCACAATCGCTGGCGACAACTACCCTCGTGAGCACCTATGCGAAATCACCTCCCAAAGACAGGGTTAATCTCGAGCCGCTGAACATGACCGTCGGCGTTGCCGAGACATCGGACGCTGGCGCTTATATGAAAGCGCTCGCTACGGCCGTTTCTGGTGCACTCACTGCGAACCAGAGCGGGATTGCTACCGGCATAAGCCAGAACATTATTCCGAGCGCCCGTCAGGCAGCCGAGGCGACCCAGGCAAGCACGAATCTTGCGGCGGCACAGAGCGAGATCAACGCCTATTCAGCCTATGATCAGGCGCTTTCGACCTATTCCGGCGCTTCGGGAGTTCCTGCCGTATGCACGGCTTATTCAGGCCTCGTTCTAACGACCACCAATCTGCTCGCAGCGCAGACCTCATTACGAACGCTCAACCTCAAGCCTCAATTTCCGACACCCAAGCCGTTGCCGCGACTCCCTGTCGGCTGCTGAGCGCTCGGAAAGGTCTAATTGTTCGTGGGCTTGGGCGTGCTGTCTGCGTTGTCTAGCCTTAAATCACAATCCGCTCCACCTCATCGAGCGTGATCTCATCACCCGTGCGGTCGTAGAGCTTTGTGGTCCGCGGGCTTTCGTGCGCGGCCATCGCCTGAGCGTTTTCGAGCGTTCCGCCTGCTTCGAGGTAAGCGGTGATGCCGGTAGCCCGGAAGGTGTGGCAGCCGATATTGACCCGCATGCCGAGCCCGCCCGCCCGGCGCTGGATCATACGCCAGGCGTCGACCCGGTTCATTGGCTTTTCCGTCAACGTGCCGGTGCGACCGACGGCGGAACGGAAGAGGGGAGCCTTGCCGCCATCGCGGATGCCGGCGGCCTCGACATAGGCGTCGAGATAGGCTTCCAGATTGTGATGCGCCGGCATCTCGTGGCGCTTGCCGCCTTTCTCGTGCAGCCGAACCCACCAGCGCTTGCCCTTTGGGTAGTAGTCCTCGACGCGCATGGCGACGACGGCCCCGATGCGGGCGAAGGCGAAGGTCATCACGGAGATCAACGCCCGGTCGCGCAACCCGACCAGGGTGGTGGCGTCGATGCTGTCCAACAGCCTGCGCGCCTGTTCAGCGTCCAACACCGTGGTCTTGCCGGTCTTCACGACATGCTTGGGTCCGCGGACCGCGTGCGCCGGGTTGGTGGCGACGACCTGGCCGGTGACCAGCCAGTCGAACAGCATGCGGATGGCAGCCAGGTGCTGCTTGACCGTCGGTTTCTCGAAATCCTTGCCAAGCGCCTCGATATAGGCCGCCACATGCAGCGGCTCGATGTCGTCGATGCCGCCGAGCTGGTGATGATCGCACCAGGCGAAGAAACGGCTGGCCGCATGCAGGTAGGCGGTGCGGGTGTTCTTGTTGCGGATGGTGGCGGCAAAGAATTCCAAGTAGCGGCGCGCCGCGGCGTCGCCGGCGTCGGCGATGATCGCCGGCACGACGATCGAGGCCGCGATCGTCGTGGAGATCTTCGAGGCTTTGGCGGCCGGAACGATAGTCAGCTGGCCGGATGGTTCTGGATCAGGTTGGGACATGGCTTTAGGGTAACATAACGTCCTTTATGTTGCACTATAAATGTAATCGGAATTGAGGCATCCACCGGCTTGTCGGCTAGAATCAATTCGCTCTACTAAGCGGCACCGTGGTTGGGGTAACGCCCATGAAGGGGAAGACCGACGACCAGTCGATCAAAAGTCGCTAGATGGCACGAGTACGCTCCCAGGATACGGCGCCGGAAATGACCGTTCGTCGTGCGTTGCATGCACGTGGGTATCGGTTTCGATTGCACCGGAAAGACCTACCCGGCAAGCCGGACATAGTAATGCCGAAAAGGCGACTTGTGGTGTTCGTCCATGGCTGCTTTTGGCACGGCTGCACGCGATGCGATCGCGGAGTCCGCCAACCCAAGAGCAATGCTGATTTCTGGCACGTCAAACTGACGGCCAATCGAGAGCGTGATAAAAGGAACGTTATGGCCCTCGAAGCTCTGGGCTGGAAGGTAGTCACTCTGTGGGAGTGCGATATCCGTAGCTCGACCCGCCTGCA